>NZ_JBIUAG010000016.1:0-220670 GCF_044547355.1 Kutzneria sp. NPDC052558 | reverse complement strand
AATAAGCTTCTTGCGTATCGTGGCAGGCGGAGCCTGCCCTATAGCGCCTTGATACGCCATCGCCCAGAGGCCTCCACAAAAAATCCACCCGGAGCCACCAACCCACCGCCCCACCCCACCCCCAACCACACAACAACCCCAACCCCTCACCGCAAACCCTACCACCCGGCAACCGCGCGGCGCGGGCACCCAAACCACAACCACACCCACCCATCAGCCAAAGCCACACGCCCGACCGCTCCCGCACCAACCCCACCCCGCCAGTCGCGCCCCCACCTCGCCGCTTGAAGCCGGGGGCAGCTCATCCGGGTGTTGTGGAGAGCGCAACTGGGCGCTTAATCTGCAACAGGCTTCGTGGAGGTGGGCATGTCCGAGCACCCCGACCGGCTGTGGCGCAATCCCGAGCCCAAGGCCGGCTACGACGTGGTCGTGGTCGGCGGCGGGGGGCACGGGCTGGCCACGGCGTACTACCTGGCGGCCAACCACGGCATACGAAACGTGGCGGTGCTGGAGAAGGGCTGGCTGGCCGGCGGGAACATGGCCCGCAACACCACGATCATCCGGTCCAACTACCTGTGGGACGAGAGCGCCGCCATCTATGAGCATGCCCTCAAGCTGTGGGAGGGACTGTCGGCGGAGCTGGACTACGACATCCTGTTCAGCCAGCGGGGCGTGCTGAACCTGGCGCACACGCTCCAGGACGTGCGCGAGGGAACGCGGCGGGTGCACGCCAACCGGCTCAACGGGGTGGACGCGGAGTGGCTGGATCCGGACGAGGTTCGCAAGTTCTGCCCGATCGTGAACACCGCCGACGACGTGCGCTACCCGGTGTTGGGGGCGACGTTGCAGCCGCGGGCCGGCATCGCGAAGCATGATCACGTGGCCTGGGCGTTCGCCCGGAAGGCCGACGAGCTCGGGGTGGATCTGATCCAGGGCTGCGAGGTCACGGGATTCATCAAGCACGGCAACACGATCGCCGGGGTGGAGACGAACCTGGGGCCGATCCGCGCCGGCCGGGTGGGCCTCGCGGCGGCGGGGCACAGCAGCGTGCTGGCCAGCCTGGCCGGAATTCGGCTGCCGGTGCAGAGCCATCCGTTGCAGGCCCTGGTGTCCGAGTTGCTGGAGCCGGTGCACCCCTGCGTCGTGATGTCCAACCACGTGCACGTCTACGTCAGCCAGGCGCACAAGGGCGAACTGGTGATGGGCGCGGGCATCGACCCCTACAACTCCTACGCCCAGCGCGGCTCGGTGCACGTGATCGAGCAGCAGATGGCGGCGGCGCTGGAGCTGTTCCCGATCTTCGCCCGGGCCCACGTGCTGCGCACCTGGGGCGGCATCGTGGACGTCACGCCGGACGCGTCGCCGATCATCGGCCCGACGCCGGTGGACAACCTGTTCGTCAACTGCGGCTGGGGAACCGGCGGCTTCAAGGCGACCCCGGCCTCCGGCTGGACCTACGCCCACACCCTGGCCACCGGCCACGCCCACCCGCTGAACGAACCGTTCGCCCTCGAACGGTTCACCACCGGCGCGCTGATCGACGAGCACGGCGCGGCGGCCGTCGCCCACTAGAGGGAGAGGTTCCGATGTTGCTCATCCCGTGCCCCTGGTGCGGCGACCGCGACGAGACGGAGTTCCACTACGGCGGCCAGGCCGGCGTGCCGTACCCGGCGCAGCCGGCCGAACTGTCCGATGTGGACTGGGGCGAGTACCTGTTCGTGCGGGACAACCCCAAGGGGAAGTTCGCCGAGCGCTGGTCGCACTCGGCTGGGTGCCGTCGCTGGTTCAGCATCGTCCGTGACACGGCGACCCACGAGATCGTGCGATGAGGCTCCCGGAAGGCGGTCGAATCGACCGCGCGAAACCGTTGCGCTTCACCGTGGACGACGTCGAATACCTGGGTTACGCCGGCGACACGCTGGCGTCGGCGATGATCGCCAACGGTCTGCTGGAGGTCGCACCCAGCACGTACAGGGGAAGGCCGCGCGGGATCTTCGCGGCCGGCGTGGACGAGCCGAACGCCTTGGTGCAGCTGGACGATCCGATGCTGCTGGCCACCACCGTCGAGCTGGTCGACGGCCTGGCCGCCACCACTCTGCGGGGCAGGGGAAGGCTCACCGACACACCGGACAACACCCGCTACGACAAGCGAAACGCGCACTGTGACGTGCTGGTGATCGGCGGCGGCCCGGCCGGCCTCGCGGCCGCGCTGGCGGCCGGTCGGACCGGGGCACGCACGATCCTGGTCGACGAGCAGCGCGAGCTCGGCGGGTCACTGCTGACCGAGAACCGGCTAATGGGATGGCTGGCCGACACCGCCCGCGAGCTGGGCGCGCTGCCCGAGACGAGGGTGCTGACCGGGACCACGGCGTTCGGCTACTACGACCAGAACTTCGTTGCCCTGGCGTCGAAAACCCGACTGTGGCACGTCCGCGCCAAGCGCGTGGTACTGGCCACCGGGGCGCACGAGCGGCCGCTGGTGTTCGTGGACAACGACCTGCCGGGCATCATGCTGGCCTCGGCGGTTCGCCAGTACGCCAACCGGTACGCGGTGCTCCCCGGCCGTGACATCGTGGTGGCGACGACAAACGACGGTGCCTACGGGACGGCGTTCGATCTCGCCGGCCAGGTTTCGACCATTGTGGACAGTCGGGCCGAGCCGCCGGCAGCGCTGGCCGCCCGGGCCCGTCATCTCGGCATCGAGGTGATCGCCGGATCGGTGGTGCGACAAGCCTTGGGCCAGCGGCGGATCGAGGGCGTGCTGGTCGGCGACCGGGAGATCGCCTGCGATCTGCTCGCGGTGTCCGGCGGCTGGAACCCGGCCGTGCACCTGTTCTCGCAGTCCCAGGGCAGGACCCGCTACGACGAGCGCGTCGCCGCGTTCGTGCCGGACACCTCCGTTCAGGCCCAACACATCGTGGGCGCGGCCAACGCCGTCTACGATCTCGCCGGGTGCCTCGAAGGGGGCGCCGAAGCCGGGCTGGAGGCGGCCACGCTGACCGGGTTCGCTGGGGACCGGCCAGGGATTCCCCACACCGCCAGGGAAAGCGGCAAGGACCCGCAGCCGGTGTGGTTCGTCGACGGTCCCGAGGACCGGCAGTTCGTCGACCTGCAACGGGACGCGACCGTCGCCGACGTGCGGCGGGCGACCGGGGCGGGCATGCGGTCGGTGGAGCACGTGAAGCGCTACACCACCATCGGCACCGCGCACGACCAGGGCAAGACCTCCGGTTTCGCGGCGATCGGCGTGATCGCGCGACTGCTCGGGGCCGAGACGCCGCAGGGCACGACCACCTACCGGCCGCCCTACACTCCGGTGTCCTTTGCCCTGCTGGCCGGGCGGGATCGGGGCGAGCTGCACGATCCGGTGCGCACGACCCCGATGCACGACTGGCACGTCCGCAACGGCGCGCGGTTCGAGAACGTCGGCCAGTGGAAGCGCCCCTGGTACTACCCGCAGCCCGGCGAGGACATGAAAACCGCCGTGCTCCGGGAATGCCGGGCCGCCCGCACCAGCGTGGCGGTGATGGACGCCTCCACCCTTGGCAAGATCGACATCCAGGGACAGGACGCCGGCGAGTTCCTCAACCGCATGTACACCAACGCGTTCGCCAAGCTCAAGGTCGGCCACTGCCGGTACGGCCTGCTGTGCAAGGCCGACGGCATGGTGTTCGACGACGGCGTGGTGATGCGGATCGCCGAGGACCGGTTCCTGGCCACCACGACCACCGGCAACGCGGCCACGGTGCTCGACTGGTTCGAGGAGTGGTCCCAGACCGAGTGGCCGGAGCTCAAGGTGTGGTTCACCTCCGTCACCGAGCAGTGGGCCACGATCGCGGTCGTCGGCCCGCAGGCCCGGACCGTGCTGGCCATGGTCGCGCCGGACGTGGACTGTTCGGCGGCCGCCTTCGACTTCATGACCTTCAAGGACGTCAAGCTGGCCGACGGCACGCCGGCCCGGATCGCCCGGGTGTCGTTCTCCGGCGAGCTGGCGTTCGAGATCAATGTGGACGGTCGGCACGGGGCCCGGGTGTGGGACGCGGTGATGGCCACCGGGCTGCCGACCCCGTACGGCACCGAGACCATGCACGTGCTGCGGGCCGAGAAGGGCTACGTGATCGTCGGCCAGGACACCGACGGCACCGTCACGCCGCAGGACCTCGGCATGGAGTGGATCGTCTCACCGCGCAAGGATTTCGTCGGCAAACGCTCCTACCGGCGGGTCGACACCGCGCGCCCGGACCGCAAGCACCTGGTCGGACTGCTGCCGGCCGACCCCGACGACCTGCTGCCCGAGGGCGCGCAACTGATCGCACCGGACACGCCGCTCACGCCGCCGGTGCCGATGCTCGGGCACGTCACGTCGAGCTACCACAGCGCCGCGCTCGAACGGACCTTCGCGCTGGCCCTGCTCAAGGGTGGCCGGCAGCTGATCGGGCAGACCGTGCTCGCGCCGCTGGGCGACCGCACCATCGCCGCGACCGTCACCGAGCCGATCTTCTACGACCCGGAGGGGACCCGCCGTGACGGCTGAGCTGCGTGAGATCGCCCTCGACCGGCAGGTCGACCTGCGGGTCGACCCCGTCGACCCGGCCGCCACCCGGATCGGGGAGCTGCTGGGCACGCCGCTGCCGGTGGTGCCGAACACCGGGTCCGAGTCGGTGCTGTGGCTGGGGCCGGACCAGTGGCTGGTGTTCGGCGCCGACGAGCAGCGGCTGCGAGCCGCGCTGGGCGACACCCCCGGCTCGGTCACCGACGTCTCGGCGAACCGGGTGGTGTTCGAGCTGTCCGGACCGGACGCGCGGGACGTGCTGGAACAGGGCTGCGGCATCGACCTGCACCCCAGGGCGTTCGGGCCGGGCCGGTGCGCGCAGACCATGCTGGCCCGCGCGAACGTGGTGCTACACCAGGTCGACGCCGCGCCGACGTACCGGATCCTGGTGCGGCCCTCGTTCGCCGGCTACCTCAGATCGTGGCTTCGGGATGCGGCGTCGCCGTCGCACCCGGGCTGAGGTCGTCGGGCAGCTGGGACATCTGCCACAGCGCCAGGTGGAAGCTCTCCTTGCGGATGCGCAGGTCGTGGTAGAGCAGCGTGCTCACGCCGATCATGAACGCCTGGCCGAGCGCGTACACCACGGCCGACCCCACGGTGATCAGAATCGCTGTGGTCGGCGAGAACAGGGCGCCGAACACCTGGGCCGGGTCCGGCCGTCCGCCCATGGTCGAGTACTGCGCCAGCTGCCCGAACTGCGCGAGCGACACCGGCAGCTCGACCAGGTAGCTGGCGATGTAGACCATGACCCCGCACAGCAGCAGGATGCCGAACGACCGCCACCAGTTGTCGGTGACCAGCCAGCGGGACCGGCGCAGCGCGGTCAGCACCGGCGCCGGCTCCATGACCAGCGCGGCCGGCGCGAAGGCGTAGGAGACCCAGAAGTAGGCGCCGGCGACGATGCCGGCGACGAGCACCAGGAAGGCCAGCAGGGCCAGGCCCGGGGCTTGCGCGGCGACGGCCAGCGCGACCAGCGCCGCGAACGGCACGAAGGCGCAGCCGGCCACGATCAGCCAGATCAGCGTCGTCAGCCCGAGCAGCGGCAGCAGTCGCGGCGCGGCCGCGCGCAGGGCCTGCCCGATCGTGGTGGAGCGGCCGAGCACCGCCCGGCTCACCGTGATCGTCACGACCGCCTGGGTGGTCACCGACACCGCGATGACCAGCACCAGCTCGATCACCATGATCAGCAGCCAGCCGCCGAGGAAGGACAGGGCCTGGTCGGGCGTCGTCCGCCCGTTGACGTTGGCCAGCGTCTGGCTGAACAGGATGAACGCCGGCACGATGCCGATGGCCGCGGTGACCAGACTCGCGATGAACGGCAGCAGCAGCGCCGGCTGCCAGTTGCGGAAGATCGCCTTGAACGAGCCGCCGATCAGAGACCCCACGTCCAGCGGGCGCAGCGGGACGACCCCGGGCTGCGGCGCCTGGTAGTACATCGGCTCAGTCGGTCCCTGTGGCGGTCCCAGCGGCCCCGCCGGCGGCGGCTGCTGCGGGTAGTGGATGTACTGCTCCGGATTGTCCGACATGTCGCCCCCTGTGCTACTCGCTCCATGGTGTCACGCCGGCCGGCCCGACCGGGCCCAGGGGCCTGTTGATCAGGCCGTTCAGCGGTGCCCGTTACCCCGATCAGGGCACACCGAGCGTGACCACGGGCGTCGCACCGTACCCGGTCGACCGCCGATGACCTGGGAAAACTCCCCTTTCGGGCGAGAAACGCGAACTTATCCGCGCCGCACACTCCGCACCGGGGCCCGGTGGTGGCATGATGTGCGCTGAGACCGGGGCTTTTCGTTGTGATGGCCTGGCTCGGCTTACAGGGAGTTAGTGGTATGGCGCAGGGCAGTGTGAAGTGGTTTAACAGCGAAAAGGGCTTCGGGTTCATCGCGCAGGACGGTGGCGGTCCCGACGTCTTCGTGCACTACTCGGAGATCCAGGGCACGGGCTTCAAGACCCTGGACGAGGGGCAGCGCGTGGAGTTCGAGATCGGCCAGGGCCAGAAGGGCCCGCAGGCCCAGGGCGTCCGCGCCATCTGAGCAGCCGAACAGGAGGGCCCGCGCCGGCAACGGCGCGGGCCCTTCCGTATTTCCGGCCGATCGGGCACCACGGCAGGCCGCCGACGTCCCCGATCGCCGTCGACCGGGGCGGCCGGCCACGGTGGTGTCCGGCAGACTGCCGGCATGGAATCACTGACGATCACGCTCGGCGAGCACGTGTTCGACGCGCTCGCCGCCGGTCCCGTCGACGGCGAGTTCGTGCTGCTGCTGCACGGCTACCCCGAGTTCGCCGACTGCTGGACCGAGGAGCTCACCGCGCTCGGCGCGGCCGGCTACCGGGCCGTGGCCGTCGACCAGCGCGGCTACTCCCCCGGCGCGCGGCCCACCGAGATCGCCGACTACGTCGTGGCCAGCCTGGTCTCCGACGCCCTCGGCTTCGCCGACTCGCAAGGCGCCGACCGCTTCCACCTCATCTGCCACGACTGGGGCGGCATCGTCGGCTGGGCCCTGGCCGGCGCCCACTCCGACCGGCTCAAGTCGTTCAGCGTCCTGGCCACGCCCCATCCGCAGGCCCTGCACGCCGCCGTGACGTCCTCCCAGGACCAGTACGACCGGGTCGGCTACGTGCGGTTCTTCCGCAGCGGGGTCGGGCCGGCCGAGGAAGCCCTGCTCGGCGACAACGCCGCCCGGCTCGCCGCCGCCTACGGCGGGGCCGTGTCCGAGGAACTGGTGGCCCGCAACGTCAAGCGCTTCTCCGAGCCCGGGGCCCTGACCGCCGCCCTGAGCTGGTACCGGGCCGTGCCCACCGACGACCTGAACATCGAGGCCGGCCGGGTCACCGCGCCGACCCTCTACATCTGGGGCAGCGAGGACAAGGCCCTGGGCCGGCTGGCCGCCGAGACCACCAAGGACTGGGTGGACGGGCCGTACCAGTTCGTGGAGCTGCCCGGCGCCAGCCACTGGCTGCCCGAGGAGTCCGCGGACAAGGTCATCCCCCTGCTGCTGGACCACCTCGCCACCCACAAGGGCTGACTCCCTCCCCTCCCCTCCCCTCCCCCGCCTCTTTTTCGCCACATGCGCTTCCCATTTGGCACCCAGGCCCACATAGGAAGCGCACGTGGCACACGGGCAGGCGCTTCACCACATGCGCTTCCCATGTGGCGTCAGAGCCCAAATGGGAAGCGCGTGTGGCTTAAGAGGGGGTGGGAGGCTGGGGGTGGGGTTAGCCTCGGCGGCGGGGTTTGCCGCGGGCGGCGTTGCGCTGTCGGCCGGTGTTGGCGGCCGGCTTGCGCCGCGCGCCGCCCTTGGCCGGCTGGGCACCTCGCTCAGCAGACTTCGCCGGCTGACCGCCCCGCTCAGCAGACTTCGCTGGCTGGGCGCCCAGCTCGGGAGACTGGCCGCCCCGCTCCGCCGGCTGGCCGCCGCGGGAGCTGTTCACGGTCCGTCCCCGCACGATGCCGATGAACTGCTCCATCAGCTCGGACGTCTCCCCCGCCGGCCACGACAGCGCGACCTGCGACACGGGGCCGCTCGGCAGGGGCCGATAGGTGAGGTCCTTGCGGTGGTGCAGGCGGGCCAACGACTGGGGGGCGATCAGCAGCCCGATGCCGGCCGACACCAGCTCGACGGCGTCCTCGGTGGTGGCGGGGCGCTCGAACGCGGGCTTGCCGGGCAGCGGGGCCGTCCACTCGAGAACGTCGTCGAGGGGGTGCAGCACGACCTCGTCGGCCAGGTCCTGTTCGGACAGTTCCTCGGCGGCGGCCAGGAAGTGGTCCTTGGGCACGATGGCGACGGTGGCCTCGATGTAGAGCGGGATGGCGTGCAGGCCGTCCCGGTCGACGGGCAGCCGCAGCAGCACGGCGTCGGCCTCGCCCCGCCGGACGGCCGTCTCGGCCTCGGCGGCGGTCACCCGGACCAGGGTCAGCGGGACCTCGGGCAGCCGCTCCCGCCAGGTGCGCACCCACTTGGCCGGAGTCACCCCCGGCACGTAGGCCAGCCTGAACGTCACGGGGTCAGGCTACCGGCCGTAGGCTTGGGCCCATGACGTCGCAGAAGACCCCCCAGACGATGAAGCCCGCGACCGCGGCGAAGAAGCTGGGTGTGTACCTCGAAGCCACCCCCGCGGAGTTCCGGGACGGCGTGGTCTCCCGCGACGAGCTCAACGCCCTCCAGGCCGACCCGCCGGAGTGGCTGCGCGACCTGCGCCGCAACGGCCCGCACCCGCGACCGGTGGTGGCGGCCAAGCTGGGCGTCTCCATCGGCGGCCTGGCCCGCGGCGGCGTCACCGAGGCGCTGACCACGGAGCAGATCGAGCAGATCAAGACGGAGAACCCGGACTGGCTGGTCCGCGAGCAGGAGACGCAGGCCGAGTTCCGCGAGGAGCAGCAGAAGCTCAAGGACCGCGCCGCCGAGCCGGTGAAGCCGGCGGCCAAGCCGGTGAAGCCGGTCAGGAAGGCCAAGCCGGCCAAGTCCCGCTGACCAACGCCTTTCCTGGCGTTTTTTGGGGGGCGGGGTCAGGGGTCGGGGTGGACGACCTCGAAGAGGGGGTCGACGCGGTAGGCGATGGGCTCGATGAGGGCCACGGTGGTGTTGCTGCGCAGCATGCCGGGGCAGGCCAGCACGGAGGCGACGACCTGCTGGAGGTGACGGTTGCTGCGGGCGACGACCCGCACCAGCAGGTCGCCGGAGCCGGCGATGCCGTGTGCCTCCAGCACATAGGGCACCTTCTGGATGGCGGCGACGGCCTCGCTGAGCCGCCCCTGGGCGACCTCCATGGTGACGAAGGCGGTCACCTCCAGGCCCAGCGCGGCCATGTTGATCTCACGGCCGCGCGCGCCGATGACGCCGTCGCGTTCGAGGCGCTGGACCCGGGCGTGGGCGGTGTTGCGGGCGACGCCGAGCAGGCTGGCCAGCTCGGTGATGCCGGCGCGCGGCCGTCGCACCAGCTCACGCAGTATGCGCAGGTCTAGTGTGTCGAGAGTCACCGTTCTGCTCACCCCGTCGTCGCGTCGGCCGCCTTCGTTGAGCATATCGCTCAATGAGCGGACCCTCGTATTGCGCATCGCCCGCATTGGACGTGCAATCTAGTCAACTTGCGCAGGGTTGTGGGAGGTCGAAGTGCAGCTGCTCAATGGTGTGCACGCGCTGGCCCGGCTGCTGGTCGACCAGAGCGAGGCCGACCGGGCCCGGGGCTGGCGCACGGCTGGCCTGGTCTCGGGGTACCGGGGCTCGCCGCTGGCCGGGCTGGACCAGCTGCTGCTGAAGCAGTCGACGCTGCTCGCGGAGCACGACATCAGGTTCGTGCCGGGCGTGAACGAGGAGCTGGCGGCGACCGTGGTCTACGGCTCGCAGCTGAGCACCCAGCTGCCGGATCCGGGCTTCGACGGGGTGTTCGGCCTCTGGTACGGCAAGGCCCCGGGCGTGGACCGCTCGTCGGACGCCTTCAAGCACGCCAACTGGATGGGCACGACCCCGCGCGGCGGCGTGCTGGTGGTGGCCGGCGACGACCCGGCCTGCAAGTCCTCGACCCTGCCGTCGAACTCGGTGATGACGCTGGCCGAGTCGTTCATGCCGGTGCTGGCCCCGGCCTCGGTGGCCGACGTGCTGCGGCTGGGCCGGCTGGGCATCGAGATGTCCCGGTTCAGCGGCGCCTGGGTGGGCATGACCGTGCTGACCAGCATCGCCGACGCGACCGAGGTGGTCGACACCGCGCAGCCGGTGGAGATCACGGTCCCTGAGTTCAGCTGGCTGGGCCGTTCCTGGCAGCCCACGCGCAAGCCGGGCGTGGACATCCCGGCGGCGCTGGCGATGGAGCGCGAGGTGCTGGACGGCCGGCTGGCCGCGGCCACGGCGTTCGCGCGGGCCAACGGGATCAACCGGATCGAGGGCGCGCGCGACGGGGCGAAGATCGGCTTCATCGGCGTCGGACGGTCCTTTGTGGAGCTTCGCGAGGCGTTGCACCGGCTCGGGGTCGACGAGCAGATCCACCGCGTGCGGATGCTGCGGCTGGGCCTGGTGCACCCGCTGGACCGGGAGACGGTGCGGGAGTTCGCCGAGGGCCTGGACGAGATCGTGGTGGTGGAGGACAAGCGGGCCTTCGTGGAGCCGCTGGTCCGGGACGCGCTCTACGACCTGCCGACCCGCCCGCGGGTGCGGGGCAAGGACCTCATCCCGGTCACCGGCGAGCTCGACGCGGACCGGATCGCCCTGGCGCTGACCACAACCCTGGCCGAGCGGTTCGGCGCGGACGCGGTGCACCCGCTGCCGCGGCGGCGTCCGCAGCTGACGCTGACGGCGGTCAGCCGGACCCCGTTCTTCTGCTCGGGCTGCCCGCACAACCGGTCCACGGTGGTGCCGGACGGGTCGATGGCCGGCGCGGGCATCGGCTGCCACGCCATGACCACGTTCATGGACCGCAGCCTCGGCATGACGCAGATGGGCGGCGAGGGCGCGACCTGGGTCGGCGCGGCCCCGTTCAGCGGCGCCGGCCACATGTTCCAGAACATCGGCGACGGCACGTTCTTCCACTCCGGCAGCCTGGCCGTGCGGCAGGCGGTGGCGGCCGGCACCAACATCACCTTCAAGCTGCTCTACAACAGCGCGGTGGCGATGACCGGCGGCCAGGACGCCGACGGCGGCATCGACCCGGTCGGCGTCACCCACCTGCTGCACGCCGAGGGCGTGGCGAAAATCGTTGTGGTGGCTGATGATCCGGGCAAGTACCCGCGCGGCACGGCATGGGCCGATGGCGTGACGGTACGGCATCGTGACGATCTCGATTCCGTACAACGTGAACTCCGGACTGTCACAGGCACGACAGTCCTGCTCTATGACCAGGCCTGCGCGGCCGAGACCCGCCGCAAGCGCAAGCGCGGCAAGGCTCCCGAGCCGCCGCAGCGGGTGTTCATCAACGAGGCGGTCTGCGAGGGTTGCGGCGACTGCGGCGCGAAGTCCAACTGCCTGAGCGTGGAGCCGGTGGAGACCGAGTTCGGCCGTAAGACCCGTATCGACCAGACCTCGTGCAACAAGGACTTCTCCTGCCTGCTGGGCGACTGCCCGTCGTTCATGACGGTCGTGCCCGGCAAGGCCACCAAGGCCAAGGTCACGCCGCCGCAGCTGCCGGGCGATCTGCCCGAGCCGGCGCGGAAACCCGGCCAGGCCAACGTGGTGCTGGTCGGCGTGGGCGGAACCGGTGTGGTGACGGCGAACCAGGTGCTGGCTGGCGCGGCGCTGCTGGACGGTCTGGACGCCCGCGCGATGGACCAGACCGGCCTGAGCCAGAAGGCCGGCGCGGTGGTGTCCCACCTGAGGGTCGGCCCGGAGAACCGGGAACGGCCGGGCCTGGTCGGCCTGGGCGCCGCCGATGCCTATCTGGCCTTCGACGCCCTGGCGGCCACGGCACCGTCCAATTTGGACCGCTGCGCGGCCGACCGCACGGTGGCGGTGGTGTCCACCAGCCAGACCGCGACCGGCGAGACTGTCACCGATCCGTCCAAGGTCCTGCCGGCCAGCGCCACGCTGCTGGGCACGATCGCCGACCGGACCATCGGCGGCCGTATGGTCGCGGTGGACGCGCTGGGCGTGGCCGCGCGCCTGTTCGGCAGCACCACCGCGGCTAACTTCCTGATCATCGGCGCGGCCTACCAGTCGGGGCTGCTGCCGATGAGCGCCAAGGCGATCGAGGCGGCCATCGCGCAGAACGGCGTCGGCGTGGCCACCACCGTCCAGGCGTTCCGGGCCGGCCGCCAGCTCGTGCTCGACCCGACCTGGCCCGGCCGCGCCGAGAGCACCGACGATGAGGGGCTGCTGCGGGCGGAGCCGTTCCTGGCCCAGGCCAAGGAGATCCTCGCCGCCGCCGGCATCGACTCCAAGACCGCCCTGACCCGGACGGCCGACCTGATCGGCTACCAGGACACGCGCTACGCCCGCCGCTACGTCGACGTTCTCGCCGGGGTCGAGAACGTGGCGGTGCGCGAGGTCGTGGCGCGCCAGCTCTACAAGCTGATGGCGTACAAGGACGAGTACGAGGTGGCCCGCCTGCACCTCGACCCGGCCGTGCGCCGGCAGTTCGGCCCGGACGCCAAGGTGAAGGTGATGCTGCACCCGCCGCTGCTGCGGGCCATGGGCATGCGCCGCAAGCTGGCCCTGGGCCGCACAGCTGGCCCGGCGTTCCGGGTGCTGCGGTCGATGCGCCGCCTGCGCGGCAGCCGCCTCGACCTGTTCGGCTACGCCGCGGTGCGGCGGATGGAGCGTGACCTGATCACCGAGTACGTCGAGGTGGTCGGCCGGCTGGCCGCGGCCCCGGAGGAGCTGGCGCTAAGGGTGGCCGGCCTGCCCGACCGGGTCCGCGGCTACGAGGAGATCAAGGTCGAATCGGTCCGCGGCTACCGGGCCGAGCTGGCGGAACTGGCCGCCGAGCTGGGCAGACACCCGCACGCGGTGCGCTGAGGAATGGGGGCTGCCCCGGCTCCAGAAGGGTGAGGAGCCGGGGACAGCTGGCCGGTCCCCGTCACGGGGGGTGAAACGGGGGCTGGCCCGGATCACGTTACGGGGGCCGCGCCCGGCTCCGTGACGTCAAAAACACCGTCGCCGCGCGGCCCAAGGATCCGCTAGCCGGTCACGACGTAGCCGAGCGTGCCCTCCTTGGTGACCTTCGGACTCTCGCAGTTGGCGATCACCGAGTCGAAGTGGCTGTTGCCGGCGTTGCACCGGTACAGCGCGGTGCTGGCGACGCCGGCCGGCTTGGCCTGGTAGAGGTAGCCGAGCAGGCCGAGCGAGGTCTGGCCCTCGCAGTTGCCGGTCTGGTCCACCGAGCTGAAGTGGTCGTCGGTGGTCTTCATCTTGCACGAGTAGAGCTTGATCGTGCCGGGCTCGGACTTGGCCACCACCGAGCCCAGCGGGCCCTCGGCGGTGAAGCCGGCCGGCGCCGCCGACTTGGGCGTGCCGGTGAAGTGGAAGCCCTTGGGGTTGTTGTAGCGGGTGAGCAGGGCCAGCGCGAGCGGCGGCTTCGTGGTGGTGGTCGTGGTGTGGGTGGTCGTCGTGGTGCTCGTGGTGGTGCTCGACGAGGTGGTCGTGACGGCGGTGGTGGTCGTGGTGGGCAGCGCCGAGGCGGTGGTGGTCGTTGTCGACGAAGCGACCGCCGCGGCCGAGGCGACGCCGTCCTGCGGCCCGGAGTTGGCCACCAGCACTGCGGCGGTGGTGGCCGCCGCGACCGCCGCCGCAGCCGCGCCGCCGATGAGGAAAGCCTTGCGGCGCCGGGGTTTCGGCTCGCCATCCCACGGGTCGACCGGCTTGGTCGGGGACAGCGGCGGCCCGCCGGACAGCACCTGCCGCACCTGCGCCGGCAGCCACCGCTGGTACGGGTCGGCGACCAGCAGGCCCATGATCACGTCGGCCAGCGGCGGCCGGCACAGCCGCAGCCTCGGCTCCTCGTACATGATCGCGTGCAGGGTGGCGGCGGTGGTGTCGCGGTGGAACGGCCCGTAGCCCTCGACCGCGTGGAACAAGGTCGCGCCCAGCGCCCACAGGTCCGAGGCGGGGCCGGGGAAGCCGCCGTTGAACAGCTCCGGGGCCATGTAGCCGGGCGAGCCCAGCACGCCGCCGCCGGCGCCGGTGTGGTTGGGGTCGTCGATGGCCCGGGCGATGCCGAAGTCGGCCAGCTTCACCCGGTCCCCCGGCAGCAGCATCACGTTGCCCGGCTTGACGTCCCGGTGCACGATGCCGGCCGCGTGCGCGACCTCCAGCGCCGACAGCAGGGCCAGGCCGATGGTCGCCACCCGGTCCGAGGCCAGCGGGCCCTGCGCGGCCATGATCTCGGCCAGCGTCGGGGCCTCCACCAGCTCCATCACCACGAAGGTGGAGCCCTGGTCGACGAGCACGTCGTACACCGTGACCACGCCCGGGTCGTTGAGCCGGCCGGCGGTGCGGGCCTCGCGCAGCACCCGCTCCATGCCGCCCGGCGGGACCTGGATCTCCTTGAGCGCGACCTGCCGCCCGATGACCCGGTCGTCGGCGCGCCACACCACGCCCATGCCGCCCCGGCCCAGCTCGCCGACGATCACGTACCGGTCGGCCACCACCCGGTTCACGCTGCTGCTCCCCCCTCCACGAGACCTTCACATCTTCCGCCATCGCTCTCCACGCCCCGCGTCTAGGGTCGGTCCCATGGCAGATCCACAGCAGCGCCGGGTGCTGGTCGTCGACGACGAGCCGACGATCGCCCAGTCGGTGGCGGCCCGGCTGCGGGCCGAGGGCTTCGAGGTGGAGATCGCCGCCGACGGGCCGTCGGCGGTGGCCGCGGCGTCCGCCCGGCGGCCCGACCTGGTGGTGCTGGACGTGATGCTGCCCGGCTTCGACGGGCTGGAGGTGTGCCGGCGGATCCAGGCCGAGCGGCCGGTCCCGGTGCTGATGCTGACCGCCCGTGACGACGAGACCGACCTGCTGGTCGGGCTGGCCGTCGGGGCCGACGACTACCTCACCAAGCCGTTCTCCATCCGGGAGCTGGCCGCCCGCGTGCACGCCCTGCTGCGTCGGGCCGGCCGGTCCGAGCAGCTGGACGGCCGCCGGATCGTGCTGGCCGACCTGGAGATCGACATGATCGAACGGCGCGTGCACCGGGCCGGCGATGAGGTGCACCTGACGCCGACCGAGTTCCAGCTGCTGGTGCACCTGGCCGGGCGGCCGCGGGCGGTGCTGCCCCGGGAGCGGCTGCTGGCCGAGGTGTGGGGCTGGGGCGAGGCCGCCGGCACCCGCACCGTCGACAGTCACGTCAAGGCGTTGCGGCGCAAGCTCGGCGCCGACCTGATCCGGACCGTGCACGGCGTCGGCTACGCCCTGGAGGTGCCGCGATGAGGACCCGTCAGCTGGTGCGGACCCTGGCCGACCTGCTGCCCCGGCCGCTGGACCCGGTCCGCTCGATCAAGCTCAAGCTGGGCATCGTGGTGATCGCATCCGGGGCGATCGCGCTGGCCTTCTTCTGGTGGCGCATCGGCTGGCTGCCGCCGGCCACCTCCGTGACGGCGATCCTGCTGGCCCTGTGCACCTCGCAGGTGCTGGCCCACGGCATGACCCGGCCGCTGCGGGCCATGGCCGCCGCGTCGCACTCCATCGCCCGCGGCGGCTACGAGGTGCGGGTGCGGGCCACCGCCAAGGACGAGGTCGGCGAGCTGGCCGTCGCGTTCAACCAGATGGCCGCCGACCTGGGCGCGGCCGACCAGCAGCGGCGGGACCTGATCGCCAACGTGTCCCACGAGCTGCGCACCCCCATCACCGCGCTCCAGGCCGTGCTGGAGAACGTCGTCGACGGCGTCACCCCGGCCGATCCGGCGACCATGAGCACCGCCCTGGCCCAGACCCAGCGGCTCGGGCGGCTCATCGAGGAGCTGCTGGACCTGTCCCGATTGGACGCCGGCGTGCTGACCCTGGCCCGGGAGGAGCTGGCGCTGGCCCCGCTGCTGGCCGACATGGTGGCGGAGGCCGAGGTCGCCGGCCGGGGCACCCGGTTCGAGGTCAAGGTCGAGCCGGCCGACGCCACCGCCTACGCCGATCGCGGACGCCTGCACCAGGTCGTGGCCAACCTCCTGGACAACGCCTCCCGGCACGGCCCCCGTGGCGGCTTGGTCCAGGTGCGGGCCGTCGCCCACGCCGACCACACCGTGATCGAGGTCGTCGACGAGGGCCCCGGCATCGCCGCCGCCGACCGTGACCGCGTGTTCGAACGCTTCACCCGCGGCGAACGCTCCGGCGACGGCGGAACCGGTTTGGGCCTGGCCATCGCCCAGTGGGTGGTGGACCTGCACGGCGGCACCATCGCCGTGGTGGATCCGGGGCGGAAGGGCTGCCGGATCCGAGTCACCCTCCCCACCGCCTGACTCCCCGCTTTTCCCGCCCATCCACTCGGGTGCGGCGGCGATGACACCTGCCTTGGAGACTTGTCATGAGCTACCGCCCGATGAATCAGGTCCACATGACCCCGGCGGCAGTCAATCCCGCGCCCAAGCCGTGGCCGGTGCTGATGGCCGGAGTGGTGACCGCCGCCCTGGTGCCGCTGGACAGACCGGGGCTCGGTTGGCTGTTGGCGGCGCTGCTGCTGGTTGTGGTGGTGTGCACGCAGATCAGCCGGCCGAAGCTGGTGAGCGTGGGGTGGGCGGTGGTCACGGTCCTGCTGGCGGGCGTGGGCACCGTAAGGGCCGCGGAGTGGCTGTTCACGCTGTGTCTGCTGGCGGCTGTGGTGACGGCGTCGCTGGCGGTGAGCGGGGGCCGCTCGGTCACGGCGCTGGTGTTCGGTGTGGGGCGGGCGTTCCCGTCCATCAGCAAGGCCATCGGCCGGGTCATCG
The DNA here is from genome assembly GCF_044547355.1 of Kutzneria sp. NPDC052558. NCBI lineage: Bacteria > Bacillati > Actinomycetota > Actinomycetes > Pseudonocardiales > Pseudonocardiaceae > Kutzneria > Kutzneria sp. NPDC052558. The sequence goes on along the minus strand of NZ_JBIUAG010000016.1, from coordinate 203,790 downwards.
GCGGCGGCGGTTGGGGCGGCGCGGTCACCAGCAGCCCGGACGGCAGCGACAGCGGCGCACACCCCCACGACAGCTCGGAGGCCGGAGCCGGGCGGATGGTGTTGTCGGTCGGCGTCGGCCTGACCATGGTGGCGATCTTCGGCGCGCTGTTCGCGGCGGCCGACCCGGACTTCGCGGCGCTCGTCCGCGACGGCATGCCCACGGTGGACGTCGGCTCGACGTTCCGGACGCTGTTCCTGTTCTGCGGCGGCGGTTTGATCGCCGCCGGGGCGTTGCGACCGCACGTCCGCCAGCAGCGCGTGGTGGCACGCCGGTCGGTGGTCCGCCGGCTGGAATGGGCCGTCCCGGTGGGCATGCTGGTGGTGCTGTTCGCGGCCTTTGTCGGCGTGCAGCTGGTTTCCTGGTTCGGCGGCAGCGATTACGTGATGCACACGGCCGATCTGACCTACGCCCAGTACGCCCGCACGGCCTTCTGGCAGCTGACCGCGGTCACGGTGCTGACGCTGGCGGTCATCGGGGTCACGGCCCGGATCGCCCCGCGTGAGTCGGGCACGGATCGGTTGTGGCTCAGGGCGATTCTCGGCGCGCTGGCAGTGCTGACGCTGGTCGTGGTGGCCTCGGCGCTGAGCCGCATGTGGGCCTACCAGGAGGCGTACGGCTTCACGGTGCTGCGGCTGCTGGTGGAGGCGTGCGAGATCTGGCTGGGCCTGGTGTACGTCATGGTGATCGTGGCCGGCGTGCGGCTGAGCGGCCGCTGGCTGCCCAAGGCCATGCTGAGCACCGGCATCGCCGCGCTGCTGGTGCTGGCGGCGCTGAACCCCGAATATCTGGTGGCCCGTCAGGATGTGCAGCGCTGGCAGCAGACCCAGCGGCTGGACGCGGTGTACCTGTCGGGGCTGTCGGTGGACATCCTGCCGGCGTTGGACGGCCTGCCCGACCAGTTGAAGGCCTGCGCGGCCCCGTGGCGTCGGCTGCCGTCGGACGACTGGCGTGAATGGAACGCCAGTCGCGCCGGCGCTCGGCAAATCCCTCACCAGCTCTGCCCCTGACGCTGCGCGCCGACGGCGTCACTGTGCGAACAAGCCTGTTTCGCCAGGGTTTCGTTGCTCCCATGGGGTTGCCAGCGGCGGTAGCATCCTGCCGCCAGGCATGCCCGGCCCGACGGGAGTTCGCGATGAACGTTGTCCAAGCCCTGCCGCAGTGCCAGGTGGGGCCGGCAATCGGGGCCGGTCGCACGGGCGTGGTCTACGCGGGCGTGCACCGCTCGTTCGGCCCGGTGGCGATCAAGCAGCTGCCGGGCATCGGTGACCGGTTCGACCGTGAGGCGAAAATCCTTGCCAGCCTTGACCATCCGCACGTCGCGCCGGTGCACGACTACGTGCGGGCCGGGCGCGACGGGCTGTTGGTGACCGAGCGCCTGGACGGCGGCACGGTCTTCGAGCGGTTCCGCCGCGACGGCATCAAGCCCGACGCCGCCTGCGCGATCACCCTCGCCACGCTGTCCGGGTTACAGGCCGCGCACCGGGCCGGCGTGCTGCACCTGGACGTGCGGCCGAAGAACCTGCTGTTCACCGGGCAAGGAGTGCTCAAGGTCGTCGATTTCGGCCTGGCCCAGGGCCCGCCGGCCTACACCGCGCCGGAGCGGGCCGCCGGCGGCCCGCTGACCCCGGCCGCGGACGTGTACTCGGCCGGAACCGTGCTCTACGAGCTTCTCTCCGGCACGCTGCCGGACCGTGACGCGGCGGCCACGCTGCGCCAGCGCGGCGTGCCGGAGCCGTTGGCCCGGGTCGTGATGCGGGCCCGGGCCTGGGACGCGAGCCGCCGCTACCCCGACACCGAGGCCTTCGCCACCGATCTCACCGCCGCCGCCGACGCCACCTTCGGCCGGGGCTGGCAGTCACGGTCGGGCGTCCCCATGCATCTTGCCCCGGAGCCGGCCGCCGAGCCGGAACCGGAACCGGGCCGGCCGGGGCTGTTGCCGGCCCTGGTGGCGGCGATCTCCCTGCTGGCCCTGGTGATCCTGCCCTTTGTCGCCCCGGCCCCGGGCCCGCGCACGGCCGTCACGCAGATGTCCGTGCTCGGCGCCGCCCCGGGCCAACCGGCCAATGTGGACCTGAGCCTGCCGGTGCCGATCACCGGCGGCCCGGCCACGATATCGCTGTCCGTGGGCGGAATTCCGGTCGCCACCGCCAGCGGCCAGAGCTCGGTGGCCTTCCCGGCCATCACCCGCTGGCTGGTCGGCGGCACGGTCACGGGACGCCTGCGGTCGGCCGGCGGCGTGCAGGAATTCCCGGCCGTGACCCAGCAGTTCCCGCTGGCCAGCGGGATCGGCCTGGGCAGCCTGCTGGCCTGCGCGCTGTCGGGGCTGTTCGTGCGGTCCCGGCTGCGGTCGGTCCGAAGTGGACAGAGTCATATCGGGACGTACGCCGGCGGGGCGGGGCTCGGCGCGCTGTTCGGCATCGGCGCGTGGCTGCTGATCTCGGTCCTCACCGGGAACGAACCCATGCCGCTGTACGGAATCGGCTGCGCCGTCGCCGGCGCGATCGCCGTCACGGCGACGATGCGGGCGGTCGCTATCCGGGCCGCGTGACCCCGCAGTCGTAGAGGTGATCGCGCACCTGGGGGCAGTGTTCGGCCGCCCAGTTGACATTGGCGTCCGCCACCGTGCGGGCCGGGTTGCGCACCTCCCCCTTGACGTAGCGCAGGGCGCCGCTGCGGATCAGGTCGACGAACTGTGCCGTGGTGGGAAACGGGGTTCGTCCGGTGAATCCACCCATCGGCAGGATGCTGGCCCCGGTGTGCGCGATGATCGCCGCCGCACTGCCGGCGCCGTCCACGGCCATCAGGTAGCGAGTGCCACTGTTGTTGACCCGTAACCAGTCCAGCAACTCCGCATCCTTTGTGGACACTCCGCTGGGCTTGCGATGCGGGGCCCCGGCGGCCGGGCTGGCCGCGTCGGCCGTCGCCACCTTGGCGTCGGTCGACAGCGTCCAGGCCGCCGGTGTCATCAGCATCGCCACAAGCCCCACGACACCGCCGACCGTGACCAGACGTGGATCCTTGGCCGCCAACAAGGCCAATACCCCGAACACCGCGAGCACGGCGGCCAGCGGCGCGATCTGGGGCAGGATCGACCGCGCCGGCAGCACAACCGCCCACGCGACGGTCAGCAGGATCGCCGTCGGCAGTGCCCAGCGATGCCGTTCCCGCGCACGCCAGAACAGCACGAGGCCGGCCCCGGTCAACGCCGCCACCGCCGGCGCGAGGACGACAACGTAGTAGCTGTGCCGGAAATCCCCGAGCCCGAACGCCGCCACGTGGATCGCCAGCCACAACCCCCACAACACGAACCCGCTGCGCATCCTGCCCCGCGTCCACAGTAGACCGAGAACGATCGCCAGCAGGCACACCGGCAGCAGCCAGCCCACCTGCGGCGCGGTCCTGCTGGTGAACAGGGCGAGGAAACCCTTGCCGTGCAAGCGACTCGCGGCGTTGTAGCCGAAGACCATGCTCAACGGGTTGTTGTCGGCCGTGGCATCGAAGTACGGACGGCTCCCGGCCGGCGTCGCCAGCGCGATGAGCAGCCAGGTCGACGACACCGCCAGGCATACCGCCCCGGCGGCCAACAGGCGCGGCCACCGCCGCACCGGCGCCAGGATCAGGTACGCCACCACGAACGCCGGCAACACCACCCAGGCCTGGAGCATCTTGACCTGGAACGCCACCCCCACCCACACCCCGCACGCCAGCAGCGGCCGCAGCCGATCCTCGAACACCGCCCGCTGCCAGGCCCCGGCCGCCAGCACGAGCAGCAGGGTCAGCGGCGTGTCCACGATCTGCGACTTGGCCAACGCCGCCGCCACCGGCGTCAACGCCATCGCCAGCGCCGCCAGCAGACCCGCCGTCTCCCCCGCCCAGCGCGTCACCACCCGGTAGAGCACGAGCACCGTCAGCACGGCCTCGATGACCCCGGGCAGCGCCACCGACCAGTCGTGGAAGCCGAAGATCCGCACCGACAGCGCCTGCGGCCAGAACCCGCCCGGGATCTTGTCCAAGGTGATCGACCCCTCCGGGTCGAACGCCCCGAACAGAAACCCCTCCCAGCTGCCGGCCATGCTCCGCACGGCCGACGCGTAGTAGTTGTGCACCGGGTGGACGGCGATGCCCCAGGCATAGATCACCGCCGCCAGCAGCCCCACCGCCGTCGGCCGGAGGTGTCGGATCACAGCAGGTCCGCGAGGGCGTCGACCAGGCGGGCGCGCAGTTCGGGGCGGGAGCGGACCTCGCTGTCGGACTCGATGTGCGCGAAGACGCTGCCGAGACCGGTGGTGGCTGCGCCCTGGACGTTGCGCTTGCCCTCCAGGTTGCCGCAGGGCTCCGTCCACACTCGACAGACCGCCAGGCCGCCGTCGCTGAGGCGGTCAGCGATGCGCTCGTGCACGGGAGTGTGTTGGGTCGCGCCGGAGGACACGACGACATCGGTGTCGGGCAGGCTCCGGTCGTCGAAGCCGTGGAGTTGCACCTGGGGCAGGCCCCGTTTGGCCAGCTCCACGGCGACGGCGTTGAACAGGGAGTCCACATTGTGGGCAACGTCGGCGGTGCCGTCGCCGGCCTTGCGGTGGGCCCCGGCGACCAGCACGGCGGAGCCGGGCCTGCGCCGGAAGAGGTCGATGCCGACCTGCTCGGTGTTGAGGTCGAAGTTGGGGTGCGGGACCTCGATGACCAGCCGCGGGCTGACGTCGTAGTCGGCGATGTACATGCCCCAGCCGCGAGCGGCGTCGGGCTCGGTGGCGGCCAGCACGAAGTGCCGCCCGGTCGCCTCGTCGACGCCGTCAGACACGGTGAAACCCAGCGGTTCCAAGGGTTTTCGCTGCGCGTCGAGGTCGACGTGGCCGGTCAGCAGCGGCACGAGGCCGTCGAGGGCTGCGGCCCGCTCCTGCTCACCGGGCGGACGGTAGGGGGCGTCGGGGCTGAGGGCGTCGGCGAACCGGGTCACCTCCGCCGCCAGGTCGATCTTCGTCACAGTGCCGGGCGGCCGCAGCAGCACGAGCACCACCACGCCGACCACCAGCACGGCGATGATCAGCAGGTTTCGTCCGGACAGCATCCGAGTACCTCTCAGCGACAGTCGACCCGGCCTGGTTGCCCATTTATGAGTGATGCTTGCATAACCACCCGAACCATACTCTAATGGGTGATGTGACAGTCGGACAGAGTGTGACGCGACACCCTGCCGACACCGTGGCCTTTCCCGGCCGCGGCGTCCACCGACTTTCGTAGGTGTTACGCGATCCGAGTGGCTGGAACCGGACGCGAAGCTCTTTCGGTTAATTAAGCGTGAATGCGCCGTGCACACTGACTAGGAGTACGTGGTGGCGAGGACTCGTGCGGAAACACCGGTCGAGAACGGGTTTCCGGATGGCGTGCGCACCCCGCTCGCCGTCGTCGCGGCGGCGTTCGCGCTGTTGGCGGGATGTTTCCTGACGGCCGCGCCCGCGATCGGCTCCGGTGACAGCGCGCACATTCTTGCCCAGTCGCAACAAAAACTGGTCGACGATCTCGCGCACGCGACGGCCGACTCACTGGGCGAGGTCGCGGTGGCGCTGAGCACGGCGACCAAGCTGTACTCGATCAATCCAGACCGGACTCCGACCGAGGCGGTGGCCGCATTCGCCCGCAGCTGCCCACAGGCCCGCGGACTGGTGTTGCTGCACCGGGGAAGTGCGAAACCGCTGGCCAGACTGGGCGAGCCGATCTCCGTGGAATCCTTTTCAGGAACCGATATCGACCGGATCACGGTGCGCGTCGTGCATGATCCGAACGGCTCGACGGTCGTGCTCACGGCCACGCCGGTCGACGGGACCGACTGGATTGTCGTGGTGTCCACGGGAATCCAGGTGCCGGTGGACAAGTCGACCCGGGACTCGGCCGGCACGATCCTGCTGACCATGGCCGACGGCCGGATCGTCCAGCAGCACGGCCGCCCCGATCCCAGCACCCGGAGCCTGGTCGCGTCGAGCAGCGCGGCGGCGGCCGACGGCGGCGGCTTCACCATCGGGGCCGAGGGCAGCGGACCGGTGGTCAACGGCGCCCGCACCACGCCGGTGGCCGTCTACGCCCCGGTCATGACCGGCGACCCGGCCACGCCGGTCGGCCTGAACGTGCTGCTGGTGGCGGTGTCCCCGGTGTCGGGCGACAACCCGGTTCCCCTGGGGATCGGCCGAATGGCCGCCATGGCCCTCGCGGTGGCAGCGGCGGCGGCCCTGATCGGATTCGGCTTCGTACGGCCGATCCGCCGGTTACGGGCCGCCGCCCTGACCGGCGCCCCCGGCGGCCGGTACCGGTTACGGGAGGCCGAGCGGATCGCCGCCGCGCTCGACGGCCGGCCGGTCGACCGACGGCGGTCACGGGTTCCGGCCTGGACGGTCGTTCTTGTCGCCGCGACGCTGCCGCTGGGGTGGGCGGCCACGGTCGGGATCGTCGCCGGGCAGAGCACGCCGACCGTGCCGGACGTGGTCGTGCAGGGGCAACGAGCCCTGGCCGCCACCGCGGCGCAGGCGCTGCGGCAACAGCTGTCCGCGAGCTTGACCACGTTGCAGACGTTCTCGACCCGTGCGGGCAAGGACTTCTCCTCGCTCCGGCCGGCGCTGGCCGACCTGGTGTCGCAGAATCCGCGCTACCGCAGCGTCTACGTCACCGACGCGGCCGGGACCGTGCAGGTCAGCGCCGGACGCACGGCGCTGCGCACCGAGGAACGTCCGCCGGCTGGATCCGGCCTGCACCAACAGAACACCGCCGGCCGAGTGCCGGTCCTGTTCGCCAGCACGCCGTTGCCGGACGGTTCCCACATGCTGGTCGGCGAGCTCGACGTGACCAAACTTTCCTCGGTGCTGCGGCGCACGGCCGGCAGCGCCCGGCTGGTCGACTCGGGGCTGCGCACGCTGGCCGCCGCCGACGGCTATCGGGCCTTCGACGTCGTGGACGCGCAACCGTTGCGGCAGAACGTGAACGACGCGCTGGCCAACACCGCCAAGCCCGGCATCGCCGAGATCGACGGCCAGCGGTACGTGATCGCGTCCGCCTCGCTGGCCGGATCGCCGAACACCGACCCGTTGCGCTGGACCGTGCTGCTGCAACAGCCGGTGACCGAACTTCCCTTGCCGGACAACAGCGTCCGCAACCTCTGGCTATTCGTGGCGATGGCCTGCGGCGCACTCGGCCTCGCCCTGTTCGGGTGGTATCACTGGTGTTTCGTGGGCCCGTTGCGCCGGCTGGCCACGGCGGCCGAACGGCTGGCCGACGGCGATCTCAAGACCGTGCTCTATCCCGAGCGGCTCAACGAGATCGGCACCCTGGCCCAGTGTCTGGACGCCTGTCGCCGCCGACGGGCGGCGCCGGCCGAGCAACCGCAGCCGGTTCTGGTCTAGGGGAATCCTGATGCTGTTTCTCTACTTCGTGTACCTGGCCGCCTGCCTGCTGTTGTTCGCCGGCGGCGTGCTGGAGCAGCGGCGGCACAACCGAAATCTGCGCCGGATCAGGCATCGGGTGCTGGTCAACGGGATTCGCGGCAAGTCGTCGATCACGCGCTTGTGCGCGGGCGCGTTGCGTGGCGGTGGGTTGGTGACGGTGGCCAAGACCACCGGCACCGCCGCGCGGTTCATCCATCCAGATGCCCGGGAGGAGCCGGTGCACCGCAAGTTCAATATCGCCAACGTGGTCGAGCAGATCGCCATCGTGCGGCGGGCGGCCGGCTACGCTCCGGACGCGCTGGTGATGGAGTGCATGGCGGTCGCACCGCCGTTGCAGGAGATCAACCAGACCAAGCTGATCCAGTCCGGCATCGGCGTGCTGTGCAACGTACGTGAAGATCACCTGGCCGAGATGGGGCCCACACTGGACGATGTGGCCCGGTCGCTGTGTCGGTCGATGCCGGTCGGCGGCGTGTGCGTGACGGCCGAGCGGGATCGCCTGCACATTCTTCAGGAGGAGGCCGATCGCCGCGATTGTCGTTTGATCGCAGTCGATCCGGAGACGGTGACGGACGAGGACATGGCCGGCTTCAGCTGGATCACGTTCAAGGAGAACGTGGCCATCGCGTTGACGGTGGCGGAGTTGCTGGACGTCGGGCGGGCCGAGGCGATGGCCGGGATGTGGGCCGCCCCGCCGGATCCGGGCGTGCTGCGGGTGGATCGCTACACGGCGGCCGGCAAGCGGCTGAACTTCGCGAACGTGTTCGCTGCCAACGATCCCGAGTCGACGGTGATGAACATCGAGCATCTGCTCGATCACGGCGCGATCGGCCGTCCCCTGCACATCGTGATCAACTGCCGGCCGGACCGGATCGAGCGCAACGGCCAGATGGGCGCGATCGTGCCTCGCCTGCAACCGGATCGGGTGCTGCTGATCGGCGAGCCGACCCGCAGCGCGTTGGCCGCGATTCCCTCGGACTGGCGGGACAAGGTGGTCGACCTCGGCGGCCGCCGCAGCGCGCCGGAGATGGTGCAGGCGCTGGTGTCCGGCATCGACGAGCACGCGTCGCTGGCCGCGATCGGCAACATCCATGGCCAGGGCGAAGTCCTGCTGGCTGAACTCGACACGTTGGAGCGGATATGATCAGCCAGCACCTCACGCCCGAGGTCGCCACTCTCGGCCTGGCCATCGGGTTGCTGTTCTCCCTGCTGTGCTACCTGACCACAAATCTGTCGCCGGGCGGCATGATCACGCCCGGTTGGCTGGCGCTGACCCTGGTCGAGGACTACCGCCGCGCCGCCCTGGTCGTGCTCACCACCGTGCTGACCTATCTGGCCACGCTCGGCATGAGCAAAATCGTTATCCTGTACGGGAAGCGTCAGTTCGCGGCCGTGGTGCTGCTCGGGGTTCTGTTGCAGACCACCGTGTTCGTGCTGATCCAGAACCACTTCCCGCTGTTGTACGTGCACGAGACGCTGGGATTCGTGGTCCCCGGACTGATCGCGTACCAGCTGGTCCGCCAGCCGCCCGCCGTGACCGTGCTGGCCACCGGGTCGGTCGCCCTTGCCTCGTACGGCGTGCTGGCCAGCGGCGTGCTGGTCGGCCTCGTTCCCACCTCGTAGGAGCTTGTCGTGAAGTACATACGCACAGCGGTGTTGCTGACGACGTTGGTGGTGTCGGGCACGGCCGTGGTGTACCTCGCCCAGTCCAGCGAGGCCCCGGCCTTCGCCCGCGACAGCGGCGTGGTCGTCGCGACCAGGGCCGTCCGCCCGCCGGCCACCAGCTACAGCTTCCTCCGGCTGGACAACCCGCCGCGAACCGAAGTGCTGGACCAGGACAACGGACTGGTGGCCACCTTCACCGACGGTGCCCGCTCGGCCGTCCTCAATGGACCGAACAGGACCTTTTCCGACCCAGCAAGGACACCGGCGGTCGTCACCACCGACGCCTGGGTGCGGTTCACCGACCAGCCCTGGCACGCCGGGGATGAGAAGGCGGAGTGGTTCCGGCCGTGGCTGACCCACGCCCTCGCCGACAGCGGCCCCGATCTCCTCGCCGTGGCAACACAATACGTCGCCAGCGCGCGCTTCGGCCCCGACGCCGACGTCGCCGACTTCCTTGGCGAGCCGTGGCAGGGACGCACGCCCCGCAAGACCAAGCTGGGCACTCTGGACTCCGCCGGCTACGCGCGGCTGGTCTACGGCTACCGAATGGGATACCCAGCCATTCCCCGCAACCCGGCCGAGATCGCCACGGCGTCGCTCGGGGCCGTCGTCGCCGACCAGGCGCCGGGGGCCGCGCGGGCCAAGTTCCTGGCCCAGCCCGGAGATCTGCTGCTGTTCGCCATCGACGGCAAGGAGATCGACCACGTCGGCATCTACCTGGGCGCGGACGACTCCGGGCGGCCACGGTTCCTCGCCTGCCGGGGCAGCGGGCCGACCTTCAGCGACGTGCTGGACGACAACGGGCCCTACGCCACCGGACTGCGGGGAATCCGCCGCCTCTAACGGGATTCCTTGCGCCCGAACCGCAGCTTCCACGGCGCGAGCGCCGATTCCAGCTGCACCGCCAGCGTCATCTTGGAGGCGCCCTCGGCCCGTTCCTCGAACACGATCGGCACCTCCAGGATGCGCAGGCCGCGCTGCACCGTGCGGTAGTTCATCTCCACCTGGAACGAGTAGCCGTTGCTGCGGATCGACGGCAGGTCGATGGCCCGCAGGGTGTCGGCCCGCCAGGCCTTGAAGCCGGCGGTCGCGTCCTTGACCTTCAGGCGCAGGATGGCGTTGACGTAGAAGTTGGCCCAGGCCGACAGGGCCTTGCGATGCCACGGCCACTCCGACGCCGTCCGCCCGCCCTCGACATAACGCGAACCCAACACCACCCCGGCGTCGGTGCCGGCCAGCTTCTCCAGCAGGGCCGGGATGCGGTCGGTCGGGTGCGACAGGTCGGCGTCCATCTGGATCACCACGTCCGCGCCCTCGTCCAGGGCCCGGGTCATGCCGGCGATGTAGGCGCGGCCGAGGCCGTCCTTCTCGGTGCGGTGCAGCACGCCCAGGTCCGGGCCGGCCAGGCCGTCGGCCACCGCGCCGGTGCCGTCGGGCGAGTTGTCGTCCACCACCAGCACGTGCAGGTCCGGGATCCCCAGATCGCGCAGCCGGGCCACCAGCACGGGCAGGTTCTCGCGCTCGTTGTACGTCGGCACGACAACGGTGGTCTTCGGGCTGGCCTCGGCCATGGATCGGTCCTCACAGGTCTGCCAACGGGTGGCGGCAGCCTACCGGCCCGTTCGGACCAATCCACCGATCATGGTCGGGCGTGTCGAGGTCAGCGGGCGATTTCCAGCCGGACGTCGAGGGCGTCCACCAGGTCGCCGCGGGCCCGGGACACCCGGGACCGGATCGTGCCGACCGGGCAGTCGCACACCTCGGCCGCCTCGGCGTAGGACAGGCCGACCACCCTGGTCAGCACGAACGCCTCGCGCCGCTCGGGCTCCAGGGCGTCGATCGCCGACCGCAGCGCCACCAGGCCCTCGGGGCCGGCCACCTCCGCCTCCAGCCAGGCCTCCGCGCTGGTCGTGCGGGGCGAGCGCTGCGCGGTGCGGACCTGGTCGGCGGCGACCCGGCGGGCGATGGCCAGCAGCCACATCCGGGCCGGCGACCGGCCCTCGTAGCGGGGCAGCGCCGCGAACGCCCGCAGATACGTCTCCTGGGCCAGGTCGTCGGCCTGGCCCGGGTCGCCCAGGTACGCCATCAGCCGGCGCAGCTGGCGCTGCGTCGACCGGACGAAGTCGGCGGCGGCCGCCCGGTCGCCGCGCTGCGCGGCCAGGGCGAACTGGGTGATCTCGGCGTCGTCGAAGCCCACGCCGGGTAGATACGCCAGCGGTTACTGGCGGGTTCACGGGAACTTTCCGCGCGTCCGCGACGACCTGGCTCGACGTGGACTGCGGCATCGCGCGTGAAGCGCTCTCGGCGGCCATGGACGGGGAGCCTGTCCCGGGCCTGGCCATGACGGACGTGGACCGGCACGTGCAGGGCTGCGGCCCGTGCGCACGCTGGCAGGACCGCGCGGCCCGGATCAACCGGCTGGCGGTCATCTCTCCCGCGGGCGAGGAGCGGGACCTGGCCGAGGCGGTGCTGGCCAAGGTGACGCTGCCGGCGGGCAATGCTTCGGTGTCGCGGCCGGGCGTGCCTTTTGTGCTGGTGCGCATCGGGCTCGTGCTCGCCGCGCTGGCCCAGGCGGCGGTGGCGATCGTCGAACTGGCCGGCCAGGGCGACCCGATGATGGCCATGGCCGGGCACATGGACCACGAGACGTCCGCCTTCAACTTCGCCATCGGGGTGGTGCTGGCGTTCGTGGCGGCCGACCCGCGGCGGGCCCGGGCCCAACTTCCGTTGCTGGGCAGCGTGGTCGGCGTGCTCGTGCTGGTGTCGACCTTCGACCTCGGCGCACACGCGGTGGGCTGGAGCCGGCTGGTGACGCACATCCCGTTGGCGGTCGGCCTGATCCTCGTGGCACTGCTGGGAACCAATCCGGGATCGGGGACGACCCGTACAGCGACGGACGCACGGACACGGAGGTTCCCGATGAGGACAGCGAAGCGGCTCGGCGCGCTCGGCTCGATCGTGGTGGGCGGCCTGCTCGCGGTGACGGGCAGCGCGTACGCGCACGTGACGGCCCAGCCGAGCACCGCTGAGCAGGGCAGCTACACGAAGATCGCCTTCCGGGTGCCCAACGAGGAGGACAAGGCGGCCACGGTGAAGCTGGAGGTCACCTTCCCCACCGACCATCCGATCGCCTCGGTCGAGGTCAAGGACGTGCCGGGCTGGACCGCCCAGATCGACAAGGCCACCCTGGCCACGCCGCTGAAGTCCGACGACGGCCCGATCACCGAGGCCGTCTCCAAGATCACCTGGAGCGGCGGCTCGCTCGGCCCCGACCACTTCGCCGAGTTCGAGGTGTCGATGGGCCCGCTGCCCACCGACACCGACAAGCTGGTGTTCAAGGCGGTCCAGACCTACGACAACGGCGATGTGGTGCGGTGGATCGACACCTCGGCCGCCGGCGGCGCGGAGCCCGAGCACCCGGCGCCGACGGTGGCGCTGACCGCCAAGAACGCCAACACCGCCGCCACGATCACGCCGGCGGCGGCCACCGGCTCCACTTCTGACAGTTCGCTGCCGCTGGTCTTCGGCATCGCCGGCATCGTGATCGGGCTGGCTGCCGGCGGCGTGGCGGTGGCGGCGCTGCGACGCGGTCGAGCCGCCGAGTGAGGACGTTCCTCCTGGTCCTGGCCGGTGTGTTCGCGGCGATGGTCGCGACCGCCGGCCAGGCGTCCGCGCACGCGGTGTTGGAGTCCACCACGCCGACCAACGGCGCGGTGGTGGACTCCGCGCCGACCCGGGTCACGCTGACGTTCGGCGAGGCGGTGCAGGTGGAGCCGGACGGGGTGCACGTGATCGCGCCGGACGGCTCGTCGGCCGACAACGGCAAGACCGACCACATCGACGGGCGTGGCGAAACCGTCGGCGTGCCACTGACTTCCACCGCCCAGGGCACGTACACCGTGTCCTGGCACGTGGTCTCGGCCGACTCGCACCCGATCTCCGGCGCGTTCACCTTCTCCATCGGCCACGCCTCGGCCGCCGCCCCCGTGGCCGCCCCGTCCTCGGGCAGCCTGGCAGTGTCCATTGTGTACTGGACCGCCCGTGGTATCGAATACGCCGCGTTCGCACTGCTGGTCGGCTCGGTGGCGTTCGTGTTCTGGTGCTGGCCCGGCGGCGGTGTGCAGCGGGGCGTGCGGCGGCTGATCGGCTACTCGTGGCTGGCGCTGCTGCTGGCGACCGTGGCCGGCGCGCTGTTGCAGGGCCCGTACGGCGCGGGCGCGGGGCTGGACCGCCTGTTCGACGGGAACCTGTTCTCGTCCACTTTGGACATCGCGCTGGGCACCGGCGTGATCGTGCGGATCGTGGTGCTGGCGTTGGCCGCCCCGTACCTCGGCGAGCTGCTGGCCACCGCCGAGTGGACGCCCGACCGGCGGGCGGTGTTCGGCGGCATCGGCGTGCTGCTGCTCAACGGCCTGGCCTGGACGTGGTCGATGTCCGGGCACGCCGCCGCCGGTTTCCAGGCCGGGCTGGCCATGCCGGTCGACGTGCTGCACCTGGACGCCATGGGCATCTGGCTCGGCGGGCTGGTCGTGCTGTGGCGGGCCAAGCCGCCCCGCGTTGCCGTGCAACGATTTTCGCAGGTGGCCTTCCTGTGCGTTGGCGTGCTGGTGGCCACCGGCACGTTCCAGAGCTGGCGGCAGCTCGGCAGCTGGGCCGGGTTCCTCGACACCGAGTACGGCCGCCTGCTGCTGCTCAAGATCGCCGCCGTGCTGGTCGTGCTCGGGGCCGCGTACTTCTCCCGCAAGTGGGTTCGCGAGCGGGTCGGCGCACTCCGCCGCCCCGTGCTGATCGAGACCGCCGGGGCGGTGATCGTGCTCGGCCTCACCGCGGCCCTGGTCAACGCCGAGCCGGCCCGCACCGCCGAGGCCGCCACCACGCCGGTCGTGCAGGCCACGCCCGACGGTCAGACCCTGCCCTTCGACACCGGCGGCGCCGGCGGCAAGGGCAACCTCAAGGTCTACATCACCCCCGCGCACGCCGGGCCCAACCTGCTCGACGTCACCGTCGAAGACCCGACCGGCACCCCCGAGGACGTGGCCGAGCTGACCGTCAACCTCACCCTGAAGGAGCGCGACGTCGGACCGTTGAAGATCGACATGCAGCATGTCGGCACCGGCCGCTACCGTGCCGCCGAGGCCCAGATCCCCCTGGCCGGAGCGTGGCAGGTCGCGATCACCGTGCGCACCTCCGACGTCGACGAGACCACCGCCGCCGGGATGTGGTCGGTGTCGTGACCGGATCCAGGACGTGACCGGATCGTTCCGCATTGCGACGTGACCGTGTCTGTCGGGGCGAAGGGGCGGCGGGCACGATCGGTGGCGTGACCAAGGCACTGATCGTCATCGACATCCAGGAATCGTTCCGGCAGCGGGAAAGCTGGGCCCGAGTGTCCGCACCGGACATCGCGGAGCGGGCGGGGCGGCTCGTCGACCTCGCCCGCGCGGCCGGGGACCTCGTGGTGTGGGTGCTGCACACCGAGCCCGGCACCGGCAACCCGTTCGACCCGGACAGCGGCTTCGTGCGGCTGATGGACGGGCTCAAGCCAGAGGACGGGGAGCCGATGCTGGCCAAGACGTCCCGCAACTGCTTCACCACCACCAACCTCCAGCAGATCCTGACCGAGAAGGGCATTCGGGAGCTGGTGCTCTGCGGCATCCAGACCGAGCAGTGCTGCGAGACCACCGCCCGCGTCGCCGGCGACCTCGGCTACGACGTCACGTTCGTCACGGAGGCCACCGCCACGTTCCCCATCCCCCACCGGGACGGAGTCAGGGAGCTGGGTGTGGAGGACATCATCGAACGTACGGAATACGCGTTGTCCGGACGGTTCGCCACCATCAGCACAATCGCGGAGCTCGCCGTAAGCTGACCAGATCATGCCCACCATCGCCTTCCTGCTCGCCCCTGGCGTGCACCTGCTCGACCTGGCCGGGCCCGCGCACGTGTTCGGCGCTGCCGCCAAGTTCGGCCTCGACTACCGGCTCTGCTACCTCGCCGACGCGCCGGTCGTGCCCACGGCGCAGGGAGTGAGCTTGCAGGCGTCTGTTTCGATCCCGGCCCTGGATGCCGAGGACATGCTTGTCGTGCCCGGCTGTTCCGGGGACAGCCTGACCCGGACGCCCCGGTTCGGCGCGGCGCTGGCCGAGTTGCTGCGGGAGTTCCCCGGCACCGTTGCCAGCGTCTGCTCCGGGGCCGTCCAACTCGGGCGAGCGGGATTGCTTGATGGGCGGCGGTGCACCACCCATCATTCGTTGCAGGACGAACTGGGCTTGCGGTTCCCGGCCGCCACCGTGATCCGCGACGTGCTGTATGTCATCGACGGCCGGATCGTCACGTCAGCTGGAATCGCGTCCGGAATCGACCTCTCGCTGCACCTGGTGGCCACCGCCCACGGCCCCGGGATGGCCGCCCGCATCGCGCGCGAGATGGTCATCTACGCCCGCCGCAACGGCGATGAGCAACAAGCCAGCGCCATGCTCCGCCACCGATCGCACCTCAGCGACACCGTCCACCGCCTCCAAGACCACATCGACGCCCGCTACTCCGACCGATTGCCACTGGCCGAGCTGGCCCGATCGGTGGGGTGCAGTGAGCGCACCGTCACACGGCTGTTCGTACGGGCGACAGGGGTGACACCGTTGCGGTATCAGCAGATGCTGCGCGTGGAGCGGGCCGAACACCTCATCGGGCAAGGGGCGACAGTGGATCGTGCCGCGCAGGCCGTGGGGTTTGAAGACGGGCGGATGTTGCGGCGGTTGCGGGCTCGGGGATGAGGGGTGGGTTGGGTTGGGTGGGTTGGGTTGGGTGGGTTGGGTTGGGTGGGTTGGGTTGGGACTGGACCTCGGTCCGCGCCGGTGACTTCTCTCTCGTCGCAGGTCACTCTTCCGCCCCGCCAGCAGTTCCTCCTCTGCCGCAGCCCGTACTTCCTCCCATGGCCGCCATAGACTTCTCTCCCGCTCCACCAACGAACACCCTCACCTGAGCCACGCATGGCTACCCACCATCTAGCTCTTGCTGTGTCTGGCTGGGGTGCGGCGAGTCAGGTGGGGGGTGGGGTTCGTGGCGCGGTGGGAGGGGGTGGGGGGTGCGGTTTACAGAGGGCTTGGGACGTGGGAGGGGGGTGGCTTTGGTTGTTTGCTTGCCGTTTGGGGGGTGGGGTGCGGCGAGTCAGGTGGGGGGGTGGGGTTCGTGGCGCGGTGGCAGGGGGGTGGGGGTGCGGTTTACAGAGGGCTGTGGACGTGGGAGGGGGGGTGGCTTTGGTTGTTCGGTTGCCGTTTGGGGGGTGGGCGCGTTGCTAGGTTGGAAAGCGCTTTCCTGAAGGAATCTTCAGGGTGGACACGATCGGGTAATCCTTGTTGGGTAAGGGGATTGGTGTCGAATGGGTGGTAAGATGGGGGTATGTCAGCGAACCCGGAATTGCCAGTCGACGCCGAGAGGTGGCGGCTGAGCGACGGGGCGCTGCGCAGTGACGGGAAATGGCGGGAGCGGCGGCGTAAGGCCGACTACCTGGGGCAGGTCGAGGATGTGCGGGAGTTGTGGAACCGCACCAACCGGACCAAGGACGATCGGGCGGCGCTGGTCGCGGATCTGACGGTGGAGTGGGAGATCACGCGGGGTGAGGCCCGGGAGCTGGTGCGGCACGCGGAGTTGTTTCAGCGGGAGGCGGTCCGGGAGGTGGCGGCCGAGGCGTTGCTGAGCAGGCAGCATCTGGTCGTCATGGACAAGACGCTCGCCGAGGCGCCGGAGCCGGACCGGGAGAAGGTCGAGGCGGCGTTGGTGCGGTACGCGGCCACGCTCGACCTCGGCCAGTTCAAGGATGTCGCCCAGCGGATCCTGGTGTTGCTGGACCAGGACGGGAAAGCGCCTGATGACCGGGAGTCGGCCCAGCCCAAGCGGACGTTGACCATCCGCAAGCGCCGCAACGGCGGAGACATCGACGGGTTCCTCGACCTGGAGAGCCTGGCGTTGCTGGAGGCGCTGATCAGCCCGTTGGCCAAGCCGACATCGGCTGAGGACACGCGCACGACCGCCGAGCGGCAGGGCGACGCGCTGGTGGAGATCCTCGAACTGGCGGCGGGGTGCAAGGACCTGCCCGAGGAGGGCGGGGAGAAGCCGCACATCGCCCTCACCATGTCGTGGACGGACTTTCAGGAGCAGCGGGGCACCGCCGACCTGGCGGGCATGGGGCCGCTCAACGCCGCCTCGGTGCGCAGGATCGCCTGCGACAGCACGATCCTGCGGGTGGTGCTGGGAGCTAGGTCCGAGGTGCTCGACATCGGACGGGCCAGCCGGACCATCCCCAACGCGATACGCAGAGCACTGATCATCCGAGACAAGGGGTGCGCGTTTCCGGGATGTGGAAGGAAACCTCGGCAATGCCACGCGCATCATGTGGTGGAATGGGCTGACGGGGGGCCGACCAGTCTGGACAACCTGGTGCTGCTGTGCAGCGCCTGTCATCGGCTGATCCACCACAGCGACTGGACAGTGGAGATCAACGACGGGCTGCCGAAATTCGGTCGGCGGGCGATGCAGGGGGAGCAAGGTGCCGCTTGAGGGCGAGTACGGGCCGAGTCGCTCCCCGAATTGGCGCGCAGAGGTGGCTGGAGCGTGCACGGGACAACGATTCGGGGCGGCGCGGCCGGCTGAGCGGCGCGGGCAGAGTTGACAAGGGGCGAGGCAACCAGTGATCACCGGTCTGACCTGGTGATCTGGCACATGATCTCGGGGTGTGACCAACCAGTTGGTCACTTCGTCGGGAGTGTCCGTGCGGGACGTCCAGGGTTGCCCGTTCGAACCAAAAGGCGAACGGGGCTTCGTGCAAATCTTGGAAAAAGTAGGCACGGATGTCAGCGTGGGGTATCTGGAGCCGGCCCCGGACTCTCCTGCACTGGCATACCCGGGGGTGCATCCAGCAGGACGGAGTGGACGTTGCACGTGATGCCGGTACCGGCCGAACGGGGTCTACCGCTCGACGCGGCGCTCGCGCGTGGCCTGGCGGCAGCCGGGGAACTGGGCCTGAGCCCGGACTTCGCGCCGCTGCTGGACAAGAACCCGGGCAGCTGGAAATGCACGCTGCGGTACGGGTGCGTGAAGGTGCAGGCGGCCGGCGGCCTCGGCCAAGGAGACCGGGAAACGGCCAAGGTGGGCGCGCTGTTCGAGGCCCTGGAGCACTACCTGTGCGGCCTGGACGGCCTGCGCAACCGGCAGATCCGGCTGCACGACGCCCACGAAGTGGCGCACGGACCGCTGGCGGCGGACCCGCTGATCGCGCAGCTGGCCGAAGGACCGGACCGAGAGCTGGGCTGCGTCCGCTACCAGGCGCTGGACGGCGGCGCCGAGGCGGACGTGCCGGTGTTCCTCACAATTCCCGACTATCGCGGCGAATCGGGCGAGTCGGCGAGGTTCACGGTCGAGGACTTCTACGACTACACGGCGGCGGACCCCCGCATCGAGGCGGTGGGCTGGGCGGCGGGCGCGTACCCGGCCGAGGCGCTGGTGCACGCGGTGAACGAGACGATCGAGCGGGACGCGCTGGCGCACCTGCTGGCCGACCACTCACGCCCGCTCCACGTGGTGGCCCCGGCGGCGCTGCCCGAGGACCTGGCGAAGCTGCTGTGCACCGCGTCCGACCGGGCGGGGCGGTCGGTGCACCTGATCGACATGACCTCCGACCTGGAAGTGCCGGCCTTCTACGCCTACCAGGAAGCCGACGGACGGCCGACGGCGGCGGGCAGCGCGGCGGCGCTGTGCAGCCGGGTCGCGGCAGGGCGGGCGCTGACCGAACTGATCCAGGGCCAGAGCGTGCCGGCCCAGCGCCCGGCGCCCGACCTGGCGGCCCGGCTGCCGGACGCGGCGGAGGTCGACTTCGACGACACCGACCTGCCGGCCACCCCGGGCGACCACCTGGACCAGCTGGTGACCCTGTTGCGCGGCAAGGGATTCACCCCGTACGCCCGCGAGCAGTACGCGACCAGAAACCTGGCGGTGGTCAACGTGTTCGTGCCAGGGCTGAACCGGTCGACCGACGGGCGGCGGCTACGGGTCAGTCGGCAGCGTGCTCAAGCGCCCACCGGGTGAGGGCGGGACGAGTGGACAGCCGCAGCTTCTTGTAGCTGTTGTGCAGATGCGTCTCGATGGTGCGCTCGCTGAGGAACAGCCGCTCGGCGATCTGCCCGTTGGTCAGCCCCTCCCCCACCAGCCGCACGATCTCCCGCTCCCGCTTGCTCAACGGCTGGGTGCCGGCCAGGTTCAACGAGGCCAGCACGCCGGAGCCCATGGCGTCGAGCCGGGCGGCGGCGGTGTCGAGCAGCTCCTGGGCCCGGGCGCTCTCGCCGTCGAGGGTCAGAACCAGGCCCTCCTGGCGGACGGCGAGGGCGTCGAGGAACGGGGAGGACTTGGCGCCGGCCCGTAGATCACCCAGAACCTGCTGCGCCAACTCGTGATTCTTGCGGGCCACGGCCAGATAACCGGCGTAGGCGACGCGCAGCCAGTCGATGGTCAGGTCGCGCAGCGGCTGGTGCGGGATGAGCGCCGAGTCGTCGACGGGGGCGCCGGTGCGCAGCGCGTAGGCGAGCTCAGCGAGGTCGACGGCCAGCACGAAGTCGTCGTACGTGGTGTCGTAGGTGGCCCGCGCGTCCCGCAGGTCCTGCTCGGCGCGGGCCAGATTTCCGTTCTCCACCAACAGGAACGCGCGGGCGGCCAGCGCGCGGCCGACCAGCCGGTCCTGCCCGATGACCTGCTCGGCCAGCCCCAGGCTCTCGTCGGCCATGGCCAGCGCCCCGGCCATGTCGCCGGCCGCGAACAGCGCGAAGATCCGGACATTGGCCACGTAGTACACCGCGCTGGGCAGGAAGACCTGCACCGACGCGGCGCCGGGATTGTCGACGGCCCGGACGCCGCCGGCGGCGTCGCCGCGTAGCAACTCCAGGCTCGGGGCCAGCAGCCGCGGCGTGTAGATGTACTGGTCGCGCACGTCCGGCGGGGCGAACTCGGCCGTCTCCAAGGCGATCTGGTTCTGGGTGTACGCCCCGGCGTAGTCCAGCCGCAGCCGCGCCACCATGCCCGCCGAGAAGTGGGCGACCGACCGGGCCTCGTCGTTGTCCTGGACCCGAGGCAGGTCGATCATCTGGTCCAGCGCCTGCCACATCGTCGAGGTGTCGTTGGCCCGCACCGCGACCAGCCAGTGCACCATCAACCCGATCGGCGGATCGTCGTCCTTCACGAACGGCACCGGGCGAGGCAGGTCCTCCGGGTGCCCACGCTCGGCCTCCAGCATCGACCGGTAGTAGCCGAGCAGCCGCTGCCGCAGCGTGTCGCCCACGCTCTGGGCGATGGAGTCGGCGTCGTCCCACATCGAGGCGGCGTCGTCGAGACGGCCGCTGGCCTGCAACGCGAAGGCCAGATCGGTGACCAGCTCCGGCACCCGGTCCACGCGCCCGGCGGCCCGCGCGTGGTTGAGGGCCACGCTCAGATAGTTCACCGCCTCGTGCGCGTCGTGCACGTCCAGCGCGCGTTTCCCGGCCGCGCCAAGGACTTCGCTGGCTCGGACCGGATCGACCATGTCGCCGGCGTCACGGTAGTGCGGCGCGGACTCCAGCACGTCGCCGGGCCCCAGTTCGGCCGCGATCGCCGCGTGCAGCGAACGTCGTTGCCCCACAGTGAGTTCCGCGTAGGCGACCTCGGCATAGAGCGGGTGCGCGACCCGGTAGGTCAGCGCCGGGCCGTCCACGAGCTCCTCGATCAGGCCCTGGTCGAACAACTTCCGCAGCACGGCGTCGAATCCGTCCTCGGCCCACACCGCGCGCAGCAGGCGCGGCGAGCCGCCGGCCCCGGCCACGGCGATCAGCTCCAGCAGCCGCCGGGCCCGGTCGTCCAAGCGCTGCAAGCGATCCAGCACCACATCGCGGACGATCACCGGCAGCCCGGCGCCGTCCCGCAACGCCCCGCCGCCGACCAGCGCCGTGACGAACAGCGGCACGCCCTGGGCACGGGCGGTGACCCGGCTCAGCACGTCCTCCTGCGGCCGGACGCCGAGCAGATCGCCGACGAGGTCGCCGACCGCGTTGTCCGACAACGGTTCCAGGGCCAGATCGGCCGACGAGTCGTCCCGCCGGACCGTCATCGCCAACGCCGCCAGCGGCCCGCCGGGCTCGGCGCTGCGGTAGCCGCACCACAGCAGCAGCCGGCGGCGGCTGCCCCGGCTCAGGTGGTGCAGCAGCTCGATGGTGCCGCGGTCGGCCCAGTGCAGGTCGTCCACCACGAACAGGGCCGGCCGCCCGGCGGTGATCCGCTCCATCAGGCGCAGCACGGCCTCGAACATCCGGGTCCGCTCCAGCTCCGGATCGCCGGTCGGCGGGGCCGGCGACAGCCGGGGATCGGCGATCAGGCCGGCGATGTCGTGCAGGCCGTCCAGCAGCTTCGCCGACTCCGGCTCCGGCAGCGTGCCCAGGTACCGCCGCAGCGCCTCCACCACGGGGGCGTAGGCCAGGCCGGCCTGCAACGGGCTGGACGAGCCCATCAGCACCGCGAAGCCGTGCTCCTTGGCCTTGCCCAGCGCGCTGATGGCCAGCCGCGACTTGCCGATGCCGGCCTGGCCGGACACCAGCAGCACACGGCCCGCGCCGCCCCGCACCGCGTCGATCGCCCGGTCGACTATCCCCAGCTCACGATCCCGGCCAACCAGCCTCGACTCCACGCGGCAGAGTATGCACCAATCGGACTAGGGCTTGAGCCCGGTCAGCACGGTGAGCGCCGGCAGCCGGCCGGCGTCGGCCCTGCCCACGTCGGCGCGGGCGGGCGAGACCAACCCGGCCCCGACCAGCCAGCGGCGGTAGTCGGCCGGGTCGTGGATGGTGCCGCCGCGGGTACGCAGCAGCAGGGAGAGCTCGTGGGTGGCCGCGCCGTGCGAGCCGGCCAGGGTGTCGATCACCGCGAGCGTGCCGCCGGGCCGCAGGGCCGGGGCCAGCCGGCGGATCAGCTCGGCGGCGGCGTCCCCGTCCAGCAGGTGGCAGACGCCGGGCAGCACCACCAGGTCGTACTCGCCGGCCGTCGGGCGGGCGTCGAACAGGCCGCCGGGCAGGAAGTCGACCTGCGGGGACCAGTCGATCCGGCGGTTGGCCGGCACGTCCAGCAGGCTGATCCGGCACTTGGGGTCGCGGGCGGCCAGCGCCGCGCCGCACGGCGCCCCGTCCACACTGACGTCCAGCACCCGACGGGCGGCCGGCAGCTTGGTCACCACGTCGGAGCGCATCCCGTGCAGCAGGGCGGTGATCACGTCGCGCTCGGCCTCGCGGGCCGGCAGGCCCGTGCGCACCGAGTCGGTGACCTGGTCCCGCCACGGCAGCAGCGGGTGCACCCCGGCCAGGCCGGGCGTGGCCGGCTCGTAGCGGCCGTCGGCCCGGCGCTGCACCAGCCCGCTGTCGGCCAGCGTCGCCAGCACCACTCGCACGCCGCGAACGCTGGCGCCGCAGGTCATCGCCAGGTCCTCGACGCTGGCCGGCGTGCGGTCGATCTGGTCGATCAGGCCCAGCTGCACCGCCGCCGAGTAGGCCGACAGCGTGGCCGCGGCGCGGTGCAGCCCCAGCAGCGCGGCGGTCATCGGGCCAGCATCCGGCGCATGATCGCGACGCTCTCCAGCGCCGCCGCGTCGGCCTTGGTGTGCTCGCGGCGGGCCGAGTGCAACTGGGCCAGGTTGATCAGCGCCCAGGACAGCTGCTGCCCGTGGTCGTCGTTGTCGGGCTCGGTGGCGGCGCGCTCGCGCAACACCGCCACCGCTCGTTCCGTGATCTCCACGGCGTCCGAGCGGTGGCATTCCCCGTGCGGAATGCCCCAGCAGCTCTCCGCTTGCCGGATGACGTCCTGCTTGGTCCCCATGCCGGCAATGCTGGCGGCGTTCAGGGGAACCGGACAATGCGATCCGGTACGTAATCGGGGCCGCGCGGTGAAGTTACGTACCCGCCGTCCAGGCCTGGGCCTGCCGGGCGATCAGGTCGGCCAGGTCGCCGGCGGTGAGGTTGAAGTCCAGCGCGTGCAGGCCGTAGAAGTTGACCTGGGGCGGGCCGACCAGGTTGTCGCCGCCGACGACGTCCAGCCAGGACACGGTGCCGCCGGCGTCGGTGGCCTGCTTGCACTGGCCGGTCAGCGTGCCGTGGAACCGGGCGAAGCCGGTCGGGTAGTTCGGCACCGTCAGGGACTGGCCCAGGCCGCTGATCCGGCCGTACTGGTTGAGGTCGTTGCCGCCGACCAGCTTGCGGGTGTAGAGGATCGTGTCCAGCGGAACCGGTCCAGCGGCGTTGGCCAGCAGGGCCGCCGGGTTCACGCACAGCACCTGGTGGCCGGGGTCGTTGGGCACCCGCACGATGTCGGCGTCGGAGCCGGGCGTCTGGCCGCCGGGCTTCATGCTGGAGTACGCCACCACGCAGGCCGTGTCGGTGGCGTGCTGGCAGGCCGGCACGTGCTGGAAGGTGGCCTTCGGGTCGCTGCCGCCGCCGTCCGGCCGGCCGGTCGGCACCACGACCTTCCCGCCCAGCAGGATCGCCGACACCAGGTATTTGGTCATGTCGGGCTTGCCGTCGAACTTGTGCTGGATCAACGCCTCCAGCACCGCCGCCCCCTGCGAGTGGCCCAGCAGCACCACGCCGCGACGCTTGCCGGTGGCCGGGTCGGTGTTGTCGTGGTCCCAGTAGTACTGGAAGGCCTGCTCCACGTCGCCGATGCCGGTCGAGTAGTCCGGCGGGATCTTGGTGATCATGGACAGGGCCAGCTCGGGCAGGGTCCGCTGGCGGTAGACCGGCACGAAGATCCGGCACCGGGGCAGCAGCATGCCGACCTGGGCGATCGACTGCGCGAACTCGTCGTCCGAGGCCGCCGGGACCAGGTTGGGCAGGTTGTCCACCGTCGGGTAGACGTAGAAGCAGTCCACCTTCGGCCCGGACGCCGGGGCCGGGCCGCCGGTCACGTCCGTGGTGTCCAGGGGTACTTGGTCGTGGCTCACCGGGTACGTAGCCGTCGCCGGCCCGCAGGTGTCCTGGCACATCCACACCGGGGCCGGCAGAGCATCGGCCGGCGCGGCAAGGCTGGCCACCAGTGTCACGGCGGCCGCGAGGGATCCCCAGATCATGGGAGAAGTGAACCAGGTCCCTCCCCCACCCGACCCCACCCCCTCACCCGTTCGGGGCACCTATACGCCACATGCGCTTCCTATGTGGCACACAGACGCAAATGGGAAGCGCATGTGGCAAAACCGCACAGTTTTTGCCACATGCGCTTCCTACTTGCGCTCAGGTGCCACATGGGAAGCGCATGTGAAAAAAACCCGGGTGCGGCGGCCGCCACCACCGCACCCGGCCCTTCGGGCACGCGCCGCCGCGTGCCCAAAGCCTGTTACGACCCGCGGACCCGGCGGATGGTGTCGCGGTACCACAGGGCACTGGCCTTCAGCGTCCGCCGCTGGGTCTCGTAGTCGACCCGGACGATGCCGAAGCGCTTGGCGTAGCCGTAGGACCACTCGAAGTTGTCCATGAGCGACCAGGCGAAGTAGCCGCGGACGTCGGCCCCGGCCTCGCGGGCGGCGGCGACGGCGCCGATGTGGGACTGGAAGTAGGCGGTCCGGTCGTCGTCCTGCACGAAGTCGTCGGCGTCGGCCTCGTCGGCGAAGGCGGAGCCGTTCTCGGTGATCACCATGGGCAGCCCGGGGTAGTCGCGGCCAAGGCGCACCAGCAGGTCGGTGAAGCCGGCGGGCACGATCTCCCAGCCCATGTCGGTCACCGGCAGGCCGGACATGATCTGCCGGCTCACCGGCGCGCCGTCGGCGTCGCGGGTCTGGCCGTTCTCGTCGACGCCGGAGTACCGGTGGCTGGAGTAGTAGTTCACGCCCAGCACGTCCAGCGGCGCGGAGATGATCTCCAGGTCGCCGTCCTGCACGGGGATCTCCACGCCCTGCTGCACGAGGTCGGCCACGACGTCCTTGGGGTAGCGGCCGTAGCGCAGCGGGTCGAGGTAGATCCGGGTCCCCAGGCCGTCGGCCCGACGAGCCGCCTCGCGGTCGGCGGCGCTGTCGGTGGCCGGGTAGGACGAGCCCATGTTCAGCGTGATGCCGAGCTCGATGGGCGAGGTGGCCGCCTCCCGCATCCGTTGCGTGGCAAGGCCGTGCCCGAGCAGCAGGTGGTGCACGGCGGCGATGGCGGCCGGGAACTCCTGCCGGCCCGGGGCCTGGCGGCCCTCGGAGTAGCCGAGCATGGCGGTGCACCACGGCTCGTTCAACGTGGTCCAGATCCGCACCCGGTCCTGGAGCTTGTCGAACACCATCATCGCGTAGTCGGCGAACCGGTAGGCGGTGTCGCGCGCCGGCCAGCCGCCGGCGTCCTCCAGCTCCTGCGGCAGGTCCCAGTGGTACAGCGTGACCCACGGGTCGATGCCCTGGCCCAGCAGCTCGTCGACCAGCCGGTCGTAGAAGGCCAGGCCCTTCTCGTTGACCGGACCCGTGCCACGCGGCTGGACCCGGGGCCACGCCACGGAGAACCGGTAGGTGTCCACGCCGAGTTCCTTGATCAGCGCGACGTCCTCGGGCATCCGGTGGTAGTGGTCGCAGGCCACGTCGCCGTTGTCGCCGTTGTGCACCATGCCGGGCGTGCGGCAGTAGGTGTCCCAGATGGACGGCGTGCGGCCGTCCTCGTCGACTGCGCCCTCGATCTGGTACGCGGAAGTGGCCACGCCCCAACGGAAGTCGGCCGGCAGACGGCCGATGAGATCGGCCTCGACCGCGGCGGCGGTGGTTTCCATCGTTTCTCCTCCAGTGTTGGTGCGCGGATCAGCGAACGGGGTGCAGCCAGCAGGCCACCGTTCTGTCCGATCCGCCGGGGGCGTCGGGAACTCCGAGCAATGGCAGGTCCTGTGCGCAGGGCTCGAAGGATTTGGGGCACCGCGGGTGGAATGCGCACCCGGTCGGCATCGCCCGCAGGTCCGGCGGCGACCCCGGAATGCCCGTCAGCTCCCGCTTGGGCCCGCGCAGCGCGGGGAAGGAGCCGAGCAGTCCGGCACTGTAGGGGTGGAACGAGTTGGTGTAGATCTCCTTGGCCGGAGCCTCCTCCACGATCCGGCCGCCGTACATGATGGCGATCCGGTCGGAGAACTCGACCAGCAGCGACAGGTCGTGGGTGATGAACAGCACCGAGAAGCCCAGCCGCTCCCGCAGCTGCACCAGCTCGCCCAGGATCTGCCGCTGCATCACCACGTCCAGCGCGGTGGTCGGCTCGTCCATGATGACGACCCTGGGCTCCAGCGCCAGCGCCATGCCGATCATCACGCGCTGGCGCATGCCGCCGGACAGCTGGTGCGGGTAGCTGTCCATCCGGTCGGCCGGGATGCCGACCAGGGTCAGCAGCTCCCGGGCCCGGGCCGCCCGGGCCTGCGGCGTGCTCCTCGGGTCGTGCGCCTTGATCACGTCGGTGAGCTGGGTGCCGACGCGGTGCACCGGGTTGAGCGAGTTCATCGCGCCCTGGAACACGATGGACGTCTCGGCCCAGCGGAACTCGCGCAGCTCGCTGTTGCTCAGCGACAGCACGTCGTACGGGCCGAGCTCCGGGTCGTGGTAGATCACCTCGCCGCCGGCGATCACGCCGGGCGGCGGCAGCAGCCGGGTCATGCCGTAGGCCAGCGTGGACTTGCCGCTGCCGCTCTCCCCGGCCAGGCCAAGCACCTCGCCGCGGTGCAGGGTCAGCGTGACGTCGCTGACCGCGTGCACGGCGTCCTCGCCCAGGCCGTAGTCGACGTTCAGGTTCTTGATTTCCAGCAGTGGTTCGGCCATTACCGGTTGTCCTTCCCCAATACCGGCGTGAAGCCGATCCGCATGCGCACCGACTTGCCCTTGATCCGACCCGAGCTGCGCAGCCGCGGGTTGACGATCTCGTCGATGCCGAAGTTGAGCAGCGACAGCGCGGTGCCCAGCACGGCGATGGCCAGGCCGGCCGGCACGAACCACCACCACGCGCCCTGGGCCAGCGCCTGCTGGCTCTGCGCCCAGAACAGGATGGTGCCCCAGTTCCAGTCGCTCGGGTCGGAGACGCCGATGAAGGCCAGCGTGATCTCCGAGAGCACCGCGAAGATCACCGTGCCGACGAAGCTGGAGGCGATGATCGCGGTCAGGTTGGGCAGCAGCTCGAAGAAGATGATGCGCCACGAGGACTCGCCGGTCGCCTTGGCCGCGTCGACGTAGTCCCGGCCCCGCAGGGACAGGGTCTGGGCCCGCAGCACCCGCGCGCCCCAGGCCCACGAGGTGAAGCCGATCACCAGGCCGATCGTGGTGTTGCTGACCGACGGCAGGATCGAGGCCACGATGATGATCAGCGGCAGCGCCGGGATCACCAGGAACACGTTGGACAGCGCGGACAGCGCCTCGCCTCCGGTGTTGGCCAGGTAGCCGGAGCTGACGCCGATGATCACGGCCAGCGCGGTGGCCACCAGGCCGGCCAGCAGGCCGACGTAGACCACGCCGCGGGCCCCGGCCAGCACCTGGCTGAAGATGTCCTGCCCCAGGTGCGTGGTGCCGAACCAGTGCGCGGCCGACGGCGCGGCGATCAGGTCGCTGCCGCGCGCGTCCGGGTCGTACGGCGCCAGGATCGGGCCGAAGATGGCCAGCAGCACGTAGAAGCCGAGGATGATCAGGCCGGTCATCGTCTTGCCGTTGCTGATGAACCGGAACTTCTGGCGCTTGGCCGCCTTGGGCGTCGGCGCGGGCGCGCCGGCGGCGGCCTGGAGATCGACGGTGGAGATGGCCACGGCTCAGCCCTCCTTGCGGGTGCGCGGGTCGAGCACCAGGTAGGCCAGGTCGGCGATGAAGTTGGCGGCCAGCACGGACAGCGTGATGATCAGGAAGATGCCCTGCATCAGCGGGTAGTCCTTGGCCCCGACCGCCTGGAACAGCTGGAAGCCGACGCCCGGGTAGGAGAACACGATCTCCACCAGCAGCGTGCCGCCGACGATGAGGCCCAGCGACAGCGCGAAGCCGGACACGTTGGGCAGCAGGGCGTTGCGGGCGGCGTAGCTGAGCATCACCCGGCGGTCGGACAGGCCCTTGGCGTGCGCGACGGTGATGTAGTCCTCAGAGGACACCGTCACCATCATGTTGCGCATGCTCAGGATCCAGCCGCTCATCGACGAGATCAGGATGGTCAGCGCCGGCAGCAGGCTGTGCTGCACCGCGCTGCCGATGAAGTCGATGTCCCAGCCCGGCGTGACGCCCGGGTCGTAGCCGCCCGATGACGGGAACAGGCTGTCCGGCCCGGCCAGCAGCTCGATCATGATCAGGCCGAACCAGAAGTACGGCACCGAGGACAGGAAGGTGGTCACCGGCAGCACCAGGTCCACCCAGCTGCCGCGGCGCCAGCCGGCCAGCACGCCCACCCCGGTGCCGATCATGAAGCTGACCACGGTGGTGATGCCGACCAGGGCCAGCGTCCACGGCAGGCTGGAGCCGATCACCTCCGACACCGGCGACGGGAAGAAGGTGAACGACAGGCCGAGGTCGCCGTGGGTCAGCTGGCCCAGGTAGTCGATGTACTGCTGCCACAGGGGCTGCTGCTTGTCCAGTCCGAACAGGACGTACAGCGAGTGGACGGCGTCTGTGGACAGCTGGCCCTGCTCCTTGGCGATCAGGGCCTGCACCGGGTCGCCCGGGATCAGTCGCGGGATGAAGAAGTTGATGGTGATCGCGGCCCACGCGGTGAAGACGTAGAACACGATCCGCCTGAGCAGATAGCTCATCCGGCCGCCTCCCCGCTCGCCGCCACCGCCGGCTTCTCGGCGTAGAGCCAGCACGCGGCCCAGTGGCCGGGCTCGTCGCCGATCTCCAGCCGGGGCGGCAGTTCCGTCTTGCACCGCTGCATCACGTGCGGGCAGCGCGGGTTGAACCGGCAGCCCTGCGGCGGCCGGATCAGGCTGGGCGGCTCGCCCCCGACCTCGTCGGCCCGCGCGGGCCGGTCGGGGTCGGGAGCGGAGTCGATCAGCAGCTGGGTGTACGGGTGGGCCGGATTCTGGGTGACGGTCTCGCTGTCGCCGCCCTCCACCATCCGGCCCGCGTACATGACCACCGTGTCGTCGGCGAAGTAGCGGGCCGACGCGATGTCGTGGGTGATGTAGAGGATCGCCAGGTTGAGGCGTTCCTTCAGGTCCCGCAACAGGTTCAGCACGCCGAGCCGGATGGAGACGTCCAACATGGACACCGGCTCGTCGGCCAGCAGCGCCTCCGGGTTGGCGCCGAGCGCGCGGGCGATGGCCACGCGCTGGCGCTGCCCGCCGGACAGCTCGTGCGGGAACTTGTCGATGTAGCGCTCCGGCGGCGTGAGCTGCACCCGGGTCAGCAGCTCACGCAGGGCCTCCTCGAGATTCCCGTTGGCGTTGCCGTGGATGCGCAGCGACCTGGTCAGGTGGTAGCGCACCGTGTGCACGGGATTGAGGGAGCCGAAGGGGTCCTGGAAGATCATCTGCACCCGCCGGACGTACTCCCGGAACCGGCGCCCGGCTCTGACGTTGACCGGCTTGCCGTGCAAGCGGATCTCGCCCGAGGTCGGGTGGTGCAGCTGGGCCAGCAGCCGGGCGACGGTGGACTTGCCCGAACCGGACTCGCCCACCATCGCCGTGACGTGGCCGCGGCGCAGCGTGAAGCTGACGTCGTCGACCGCGTGCACGCTGCGTGCCTTGCGGGTCAGTAGCTCCCGGCCTTTTCTGCGCACCGGGAAGTGCTTGCTGAGACCGTCTACTTCCAGGACGACCTCACCGGTCTTGTCAGTCATGTCAGGAGGCCGGCCTCAGGTGCAGGATGACGTCGAGGGCACCGGGAAGGGTCGGGTGCGCGTCGGCGTACGGGTTGTCGTTGCTCGGCCAGCCGGTCCAGTTCTTGGTGCTGTACTCGCCACCGAGGTTGGACGCGCTGGTCGGGATGATCGGCATCTGCTCCACGAAGATCTGCTGGAGCGTGTTGAGCGCGGCGGTGCGGCCGGCGTCGTCGGCGGCGTTGGCGTAGGCCTTCAGCGCGTCGGTGGCCTGCTGGCTCTGGAAGCGGCCGTAGTTGCCGTTCACGCCCGGGGTGCCGATCGGCTTGTACAGGTCGCCGTCCATGATCGACTTGTACAGCTTGTACGGGGTGGCGCCGCCGTCGGTCCAGTGCATCGCGGCGTCGAAGTTGCCGGTGTCGATGTCCTTGGTCCAGGTGTCCTGGTTGGCCTTGTCGACGGTGGCGGTGATGCCGATCTTGGAGAAGTTGTCCTTGATGATCTCCAGGTCGGTCTGGTAGTCGGACCAGCCGGCCGGGTCGGTCAGGGTCAGCGTCACCGGCTTGCCGGTCTTGTCCTTCAGCGTGGCGCCGTCGTAGGTGTAGCCGGCGTCGGTCAGCTTCTTCTTGGCGCCGTCCACGTCGACCTTGACGTTCTGGTTCTTGTACTGCTGGGCGATGAAGGACTCGCCGGCCGGCGTCGGGATGCCGGTGATGTTGGTGACCGGCGGGTAGAAGTAGCCGGACTCACCCTGGTTGAAGATGTCGTCCCGGTTGACCACCATGTTCATCGCCTGACGCAGCGTCGGGTCGTTGAACGGGGCCTTCTGGGTGTTGATCCACAGGCCGTGCAGCGCCAGGTCCGGCGGGAAGAACAGCTGGTAGTGCGCCGGGTCCTTGCTGGTGAAGACCGCCTTGGCGTTCGGGATGAACACGAAGGCCCACTCGCAGGAGCCGTTGGCCAGGGCGGTGGTCTGCGAGTTGTTGTCGGTGTAGGAGGTGTAGCGCAGCTCCTTCACCTTGGGCAGGTCCTGCCAGTAGGAGCTGCGGACGTCCAGCGTCACCGTCTGCGGCGTGAAGGTCTTGAGCGTGTACGGACCGGTGCCGACCGGGTCCTTCACCGCGTCGGTGGCCGGGTCCTTGAAGGTGGACCACTGGTGCTTGGGCACGATCGGCGTGTCGGTGAGGATCTGGTACTCGTTCACGAACTGCGGGCTGGTGAACGTGATCGTCACCTGGTTGCCGCTGACCGTGGTGGTGTCGACCGGGATCGCGTTGTGGTTGAGCCCGGGCGTGGCCTTGAGCAGATCGAAGGTGAACTTCACGTCGTCGGCGGTGAGCGCCTGGCCGTCGGACCACTTGACGTTGTCGCGCACGGTGACGTTGAGGGTCTGGTAGTTGTTCGACCAGTCCCACTTGGTGGCCAGCCACGGCTTGGCCGGGTCGGTCGGCTTGACCTTGTTGAACAGCGCCAGCGGCTCGAAGATCACGTTCTTGTAGCCGAGCGAGTTGGCCGCCGACGAGGACAGGAACGGGTTGTTGTTGTCCGTCTGGGGCCCGTTGGGCATGCCTACGTTGAGCACGCCGGCCGCGTTGCTGCTCGCGGTCGATCCGCCGCCGCCACCGCACGCGGTGAGGGCGGAGGCCGCCAGGATGCTGCCGGCTACGGCGAAGACCACTCTGCGACTGACGCGCATGGGTCCTCCTTGTCGTCTGCGAGGAGGTGTGACGGTGCGCCGCCCGCGGCGGCGCGGTGTTGCGGCAGAGTCAACCTGCGTGTCACAGCTCACGTCAATAACGGAGCGGTCACAAAATTAACCCTAAATTTAAGCCTTGAACAAAAACCCAGGCTAGGGCCGCTGCCCGCCCCGACCAGCCGGTCGGGCAGTGTGAGCGTAGTCGCACGGTGCGCGATCGCGGGAGTACCCAGAGTGTCGAGTTCGCGGGCCGTCCGGTCACGTGAACAGGTCAACGTATGCTGACGAACGGCGCAACCGCGCCCGCGTCGACCGGCCGGACCCGCGTTCCAGGGGTCGGGATCGGACGGAGCCGAACGTCCACGGTTGTGAACGTCGGCTAACCTCGGGGCACAAGACAGGCCATGGACTTCCGCGACCGCCAGGGTCCCCCGACCGGGTTTCTTGCTGTATTAAATTATGGCGCTAACTTAGTCGGTCCGGCATCCTGTCACGCAGACGTCCCCACCGTCGATGGGCACCCCATGGAACCAAAGCGCACCACGGTTCGCGATCTTCGCCGCCACAACAGGTCCACGCTGCTGTCGAAGCTGTTCTTCGACGGGCCGCTGAGCCGGCACGAGCTGAGCCAGCTCACCGGCCTGTCCGCGGCCACCGTCAGCAACGTGACCGCCGAGCTGGTCGAGGATCGGCTGATCGTGGAGGCGGGCCTGGTGGAGTCGGACGGCGGCCGGCCCCGGGTGCTGCTGCGCGTGGACCCCCAGTACGCGCACGTGGTCGGCATCGACGTCGGCGAGACCGGGGTCAAGGTGGAGCTGTTCGACCTGGCCATGACCCGGCTGGCCGCGGCCGACCTCCAGCTCAACTCGGTGGAGCCGGACCCGGCCGAGGTGGTGGCCCGCACCGCCGAGGGGCTGCGCCAGGTGATCGAGGCCGCCGACGTGACCGAGAGCAGCGTGCTCGGCGTGGGCATCGGCGTGCCCGGCACCGTGGAGAAGGGCACCCGGACCCTGGTGCACGCCCAGACCATCGGCTGGGACGCCGTGCCGCTGCCGTCCATGCTGCGCGACCAGGGCATCCGGCTGCCGCTGTTCCTGGACAACGGGGCCAAGACCCAGGGCCAGGCCGAGATGTGGTTCGGCGCCGGCCGGGGCGCGCGGCACGCGGTGATCGTGCTGGTCGGCTCCGGGGTGGGCGCGGCGGTGATCACCGACGGCCAGACCTACGCCGGCTACAGCAGCAGCGCCGGCGAATGGGGCCACACCACCATCGTCTACGGCGGGCGGCAGTGCCGCTGCGGGGCGCGCGGCTGCCTGGAGGCCTACATCGGCGCGGAGGGCATTCTCGACCGCTACCGCAAGGCCCGCGGTGGCCGCGGCACGGTCGACGCCGACGAGCAGGCGGCGCTGGCCGCGCTGGTGGCCGCGGCCGACACCTCCAAGATCGCGGCCAAGGTGCTGGACGACACCGCCGGCTACGTCGGGGCCGGCATCGCCAACCTGGTCAACCTGTTCAACCCCGAGCGCATCGTGATCGGCGGCTGGGCCGGGCTGGCCATGGGCGAGCAGTGGCTGGAGGGGGTCAAGAAGGCCACCGCCGAACACGCGCTTCGGCACCCGTATGAGCAAACCTCGATTGATCTGTGCAAGCTCGGGCCGGACGCGGTCGCCGTTGGGGCGGCGACACTTCCGGTGGCGGCGCTGCTCGACGCCGGCGGCGATCCCCGCGAGTCCACCCGCAGCGTGGCCTGAAGCCTCGGGTGTGGCCGGCGCGCTCCGACCGCCGGCTCTCCCTGCTCCGCACCCCGGCGACCCCGACGGGCGGGTTGTCGTCTTTCTAGGCTTCGCCCCATAGCTCACGGCTTGCATCTAGCCGTGAACTATGTCCGTTCGCTATGTTGAGCACCCCTGCACGTCGCGTTTTGGGCGGTTCACCACACGTGAGCCGCCGCCGCCTCCCAAGACGCGTCGCGGTTCGACCTGGAGAGGCGACAATGACGTCACTTACCCGATCCCGTCGTATCGCGGTGGCCGTCGCGGCCGCCGCGGCGGCGGTGATGGCCATGACCACGACGGGCGCGATCGGCAACGCCGCGCCCGCCCAGCCCCAGCTGGCCGCCACCTTCACCGACGACTTCAACGGACCGGCCGGCGCGGCCGCCGACGGCAGCAAGTGGCAGTACGAGACCGGCGACAACGTCAACAACCACGAGCGCCAGTGGTACACCTCCGGCGCGGCCAACGGGGCCCTGGACGGCCAGGGCCACCTGGTGATCACCGCCAAGAAGGAGGGCGGCCACACCTGCTGGTACGGCGCGTGCCAGTACACATCGGCCCGGCTCAACACCTCCGGCAAGTTCACCGCCCAGTACGGCCATGTCGAGGCGCGCATGCAGATCCCGCGCGGCCAGGGCATGTGGCCGGCGTTCTGGCTGCTGGGCACCAACATCGGCAGCGTGGGCTGGCCCAACTGCGGCGAGATCGACGTGATGGAGAACGTCGGCTTCGAGCCGAACACGGTGCACGGCACCATTCACGGCCCGGGCTACTCCGGCTCCGGCGGCATCGGCGCCGCCTACAGCGGACCGGTCTTCGCCGACGGCTTCCACACCTACGCCGTCGACTGGTCGCCCAACAAGATCGTGTGGTCGGTGGACGGGCACGCCTACCAGACCCGCACGCCGGCCGATCTGGGCGGCAAGAGCTGGGCGTTCAACCACGGCTTCTTCATCATCCTCAACCTGGCGGTCGGCGGCTACTGGCCCGGCGACCCCAACAGCAGCACCCCGTTCCCGGCCAAGCTCGTCGTGGATTATGTGCACGTGAGCTGACATATCACGGTTTCAGCGAACCGTCCGGCGTGGACTCCCGCGCCGGACGGTTCGCCGCGTCCTAGTTGATCTTGACGCGACGGGACTTGTTCCTAGTCCTGGCCGAACTGGGCGCCCAAAGCATTGCCAAATCTGGTCTATACCTCGGATACTCGCAGGCACGGCGGGCCGATCCCCTGCGCCCGTTGGACGTGTGACCCTGCCCCGACCGATTTCGCAACCCTGCAAGGAAAACCGCCGCACACAGCCGGGATCCGCCCTCGGCCGGTGCCTCCTGCGGTGCGAACTGACGTTCCCCTGAGAGGCGAGATCTCCCATGCACAGAAGACGTCATCTGCTGATGGCCGCGGTGCTCACGGCCGCCACGATCGTCCCCTTGGGACTGACGGCCGCCTCGGCCCCGGCCGCGCCCGCGGCCGCCACCTTCACCGACGACTTCGACGGCGCCGCCGGCAGCCCGGCCGACGCAAGCAAGTGGCAGTACGAGACCGGCGACAACGTCAACAACCACGAGCTGGAGTGGTACACCGCCGGCGCCAACAACGCCGCGCTGGACGGCCAGGGCCACCTGGTGATCACGGCCAAGCGGGAGAACCCCGGCAACAACAACTGCTGGTACGGATACTGCCAGTACACCTCGGCCCGGCTCAACACCTCGCAGCGCTTCACCCAGGCCTACGGCCACTTCGAGACGCGCATGCAGATCCCGCGCGGCCAGGGCATGTGGCCCGCGTTC
Source organism: Kutzneria sp. NPDC052558 (assembly GCF_044547355.1). NCBI lineage: Bacteria > Bacillati > Actinomycetota > Actinomycetes > Pseudonocardiales > Pseudonocardiaceae > Kutzneria > Kutzneria sp. NPDC052558. The sequence goes on along the minus strand of NZ_JBIUAG010000016.1, from coordinate 168,626 downwards.
TGGATGCTCGGCGACAACATCGGCAGCGTCGGCTGGCCGCAGAGCGGCGAGATCGACATCATGGAGAACGTCGGCTTCGAGCCGGGTTCGGTGCACGGCACCATCCACGGCCCCGGCTACTCCGGCTCGGCCGGCGTCGGCGCCGGCTACACGCTGCCCGGCGGGCAGTCCTTCGCCGACGGCTTCCACACCTTCGCGGTCGACTGGTCGCCCAACAAGATCGTCTGGTCGGTGGACGGAAATGCCTACGAGACAAGGACTCCGGCCGACATCGGCGGCAACCAGTGGGTGTTCGACCACCCGTTCTACATCATCATGAACCTGGCCGTCGGCGGCTACTGGCCCGGCAACCCCGACGGCAACACGCAGTTCCCGGCCCGGCTGGTCGTCGACTACGTGCACGTGACCACCAGCAGCACCACCCCGCCCGGCGGTGGCGGCAGCATCACCGGCCTCGGCGGCAAGTGCGTCGACGTCGCCGGGGCCAACAGCGCCAACGGCACCGCGGTCCAGCTCTACGACTGCAACGGCAGCACCGCCCAGCAGTGGTCGCGTCCGGGCGACGGCACCATCCGCGCCCTGGGCAAGTGCCTGGACGTCTCCAGCGGCGGCACCGCCAACGGCACCGTCGTGCAACTGTGGGACTGCAACGGGTCCGGCGCGCAGAACTGGGCGGTGAGCGGGGCCAACGACATCGTCAACGTCCAGGCCAACAAGTGTCTGGACGCCTCGAACAACAGCTCCGCCAACGGAACCCGGCTGCAGATCTGGGACTGCGCCGGCACCGCCAACCAGAAATGGTCGGTGAACGGCTGATGCGCCGGCGCATTCTGACCGTGCTGGCCGGCGTGCTGTTGGCGCTGCCCCTGTTCGGCTCCGCGCCGGCCGTGGCGTCCGACCCGGGCGGCCCGTCTGCCGCCCAACTGCTGGCCAAGGTGACCAACTGCCAACAGATCTCCAACGGCAAGTACGCCACCGACGAGGGCCAGGCCGCCACCATCCCGGTGTGCAGCACCGGCGGCGCGGTGTTCTTCAAGGCCGACATGGACGTCGACTGCGACGGCGTGCGGACCGCGCAGTGCAACGAGCAGACCGACTGCTGCTTCTACCCGGACACCGCTTTCCACACCTCGACCGACCAGCCCCTGGACGCGGCCAAGCTGCCGTACATCGTGCTGCCCAGCCCGTCGGGCACCTGGGACTACCGCACGGCCGGCATCGACGGCGGCGCGGTGGTGGCCGTGATCTACAACAACCAGGTGACCTACGCGGTCGTCGGCGACACCGGCCCGACCGGCATCATCGGCGAATCCTCTTACGCCACAGCACAATCCCTGGGCATCAACCCTGATCCCAAGAACGGCGGCACCGACAGCGGCGTCACCTACATCGTGTTCCCGCACTCCAAGGTGAACCCGATCGAGAACCACGGCAGCGCCGTCTCCCTCGGCCAGCAACTGGCCACGACGTTCGTCGGCGGTGGCGGCACCACGCCGCCGCCGCCCACCGGCGGCACGATCACCGGCATCGGCGGCAAGTGCGTCGACGTCGCCGGCGCCAGCAGCGCCAACGGCACCGCAGTGCAGCTCTACGACTGCAACGGCAGCACCGCCCAGCAGTGGACCGCCGGCTCCGACGGCACCATCCGCGCCCTGGGCAAGTGCCTCGACATCGCCAGTGCCAACTCCGCCAACGCAACCCCGGTCCAGCTCTACGACTGCAACGGCACCGCCGCGCAGGCGTGGACCCGCCCCGGCGACGGCACCATCCGGGCCCTGGGCAAGTGTCTGGACGCCTCGAACAACAGCTCTGCCAACGGAACCCGGCTGCAGATCTGGGACTGCGCCGGCTCCGCCAACCAGAAGTGGACGGTGGCATGATCAGGAAATCCGTCACGCTGCTGGCCGGCATGGCCGCGATGGCGGCCCTGCTGCCCGGCATGGCCGACGCCGCCACCGGTGCGATCACCGGCATCGGCGGCAAGTGCGTCGACGTGGCCAGCGCCAACTCCGCCAACGGCACCGCGATCCAGCTCTACGACTGCAACGGCACCACGGCCCAGCAGTGGACCACCGGGGCCAGCGGCAGCCTCCAGGCGCTGGGCAAGTGCCTGGACGTGGCCGGGGCGAACTCGGCCAACGGCACCAAGGTCCAGCTCTACGACTGCAACGGCACCGCCGCGCAGAACTGGACCATCGGGTCCGACGGCACGATCCGCGCCCTGGGCAAGTGCCTCGACGCCACCGGCAACAGCTCCGCCAACGGAACCCTGTTGCAGATCTGGGACTGCGCCGGCTCGGCCAACCAGAAGTGGACCGCCCCCAGCGGCGGCACCACTCCCCCGCCGCCCCCGCCGCCGCCCAGCGGGGCGATGGCCGTCGCGCCGTACTACTACAACGGCTGGGGCAGCCCGCCCGACCCGCGCACCATCATGACCGCCACCGGGGTCAAGTGGTTCACGATGGCCTTCGTGCTCAACAACGGGTACTGCACCCCGATGTGGGACGGCGGCCGGCCGCTGACCGGCGGCGTGGACCAGAACACCATCAACACCGTCCGGTCGGCCGGCGGCGACATCGTGCCGTCCTTCGGCGGGGCCAGCGGCAACAAGCTGGAGGCCTCCTGCGCCAACGCCACCGACCTGGCCGGGGCGTACCAGAAGGTCATCAACGCCTACGGCCTCAAGGCGATCGACCTCGACTTCGAGGGCGACGTCTACGGCAACGCCACCATCCAGCAGCGCCTGGTCGACGCCCTGAAGATCATCCGCGCCAACAACGCGGGCCTGGCGATCTACGTGACGATCGGCAGCGGGCAGAACGGCCCCGGCAACGACCTGATCACCCGGGCCGCCAACGCCGGGCTGACCGTGGACGTGTGGACGATCATGCCGTTCGACTTCGGCGGCGCCGGGCAGGACATGGGGCGGCTGACCCAGCAGGCCACCGACGGCCTGGAGCGGGCGGTCCGCGACGCCTACCACTACACCGACGACGTGGCCTACCGGCACAGCGGGCTGTCGTCGATGAACGGCATCACCGACGTCAACGAGATCGTGACCGTGGCCAACGCGCAGACCATGCTGGCCTACGCCAACCAGCACCACCTGGGCCGGTTCACCTTCTGGTCGGCCAACCGGGACCGGCCCTGCCCCGGGGCCTACCCCAACGACGACACCTGCTCGGGTGTGTCGCAGAACGCCTGGGACTTCACCCGGACGTTCGCGCAGTACCAGGGCTGAGGCCGACGTGACCTGACAGGACGGCGCGGGGCGACCCGCGCCGTCCGTATGCTCGCTCCGGTGCAGCGGATGGAGCACTGGCAGAACAGGCTCGACGAACTGGCCCGGCGGCACGGCGTGCCGGGCGCCGTACTGGGGATCTCCACCCCGTCCTCGACCGGAGTGGCCGCCACCGGCGTGGTCAACGTCAGAACCGGGGCCGCGGTGCGGCCGGATTCGGTGTTCCACCTCGGATCCATCACCAAGGTGTACGTCACCACCGCCGTCATGCGTCTGGTCCAGGACGGCAGGCTCGATCTGGACAAGCCGGTCGCCGCGGTGCTGCCCGAGCTTCGCCTCGGTAGCACGGACGTGACCGATCGGGTGAGCCTTCGTCACCTGCTCACCCACACGAGTGGCATCGACGGCGATGTCTTCCTCGACACCGGCCGCGGCGACGACTGCATCGCCCGCTACGTCGCCCAGTTGGCCGACGTGGCCCAGAATTCCCCGCTCGGGGCCACCTGGTCGTACTGCAACTCCGGCTTCAGCCTCGCCGGCCGGGTCATCGAGCAGGTCACCGGGCAGGTGTGGGACGAGGCCATGCGAGCACTCGTGTTCGAGCCCCTCGGATTGCGCGACACCCTCACCCTTCCGGAGGACGCCCTGATGCGCTCAGCCGCCGTCGGCCACATGGTCGAGGACGGCGTCGCCGTGCCCGTGCGCCAGTGGCAGCTCCCCCGCTCCATCGGCCCCGCCGGCCTCATCGCCTCCACCGTCTCGGACCTCCTGACGTTCGCCCGCATGCATCTCGACGGCGGCTCGCCGCTGACTCCGTTGTCCATCGAGCAGATGCAGGCCGAACAGGTCCGCGTCGACGCCAAGTACTCGCTGGCCGAGACCTGGGGCCTGGGCTGGGCCCGGCTCGTGTGGGACGGGCAGCCGCTCATCGGGCACGACGGCGCCACCATCGGCCAGCAGTCCCACCTCGTGCTGCTGCCCTCCCAGGGCTTGGCCGTCGCGCTGCTGTCCAACCGCCGCACCCCGCACCTTTACGAGGACCTCTTCCGCGAGATCTTCGCCGAGCTCGCCGGCGTCGACATGGCCCGCCAGCCCTGCCCGCCCTCACCCCCGCTCGGCCTGCTGCCCACCGACTACCTCGGCACCTACGAACGGGCCGGCCAACGCATCGAGGTCCTCGTCCAGTCCGGCCAACCGGTGCTTCGGGTGACCACCCTGGGCAAGCTCGCCGAGTACGTGTCGGATCCCGTCGAGGAACTCCCCATGGTGGCGCTGGAACCGGACGTCTACCTGGTTCCCCTGACCGGGAGCGATCACTGGCTCCCGGTCAGCTTCTACCAGCTGGCCGACGGTTCCCCGTACCTGCACTTCAGCGGCCGGGCAAGCGCTCTCCGCGGCTAGGGTTGGGCCGCATGGAGGTCATCACCGCCAAGACGCTTCGGCTGATCGTGTTGCTCGGCGTGGCCGGGGGCTTCCTGGACGCGTTCACGTTCGTGGCCCACGGAGGGGTGTTCGCCAACGCGCAGACGGGGAACGTGGTGCTGCTCGGGGTGGACGCGGCGCACGGGGACGTGGCCGGGGCGCTGCGGCACGTGCCGCCGTTGATCGCGTTCGTGCTGGGGGTCGCGGCGGCGGAGACGCTCACGCATCCCCGGGTGGCGCCGCTGGTGCGACGGCCGGTGCGGGTGGCGCTGGGCGTCGAGATCGGGGTGCTGCTGGTGGTGGGGGCGACCCCGACCTGGTTCGCGAGCAGCGCGGTGGTGCTGGCGGTGGCGTTCGTGGCGGCGTTGCAGAACGCGACCTTCGGCACGGTGCGGGAGTGGTCGGTGAACACGACCATGACCACCGGCAACCTGCGCACGGCGGCGAGGGCGACCTACCGTGCGGTGTTCCGGCACGACGCGGCGGCGGCCCAGCAGGCCCGCACCTTCGGCCTGGTGGTGCTGGCCTTCCTGATCGGCGCGGGCGTCGGGGCGCTCGTCACGGAGCTGATCGGCAACATGGCGGCCTGGGTGGCCAATTTGCTGATCGTGACCGGATTGGCGCTTTTCTTCCTCGACGAGCGGTCACCGGGTTAGGGTCCCCACCGCCACCGAGCAGGGGGGAACTACATGAAAAAGCACCTGGTCACGGCGGTTGCCGGCGTACTGGCGATGGCTCTGGCCCCGGTCGCCCACGCCGGCGCCGCCCCGACCGTCACGAAGATCTCCGCGCCCAGTCCCTTCCCGGCGGGCTGCGACCACAAGGACCCCGTCGGCACCAACTATCCGAACGCCGAGGTGCAGCCGGACATCGCGGTCGACCCGCGCAATCCGGCGCACATGGTCTCGGCCTGGCAGACCGACCGCTGGTCCGGCGTCGGCGGCCACGGCCTGATCACCGCGGCCACCTTCGACGGCGGCCGCACCTGGACCTACGCCACGCCGCCGGCGGTGTCGACGTGCGCGGGCGGGAGCTTCGACCGCGCCACCGACACCCAGGTGACCATCGCCCCCAACGGCATGGTCTTCCTGGTGTCGCTGAGCATGAACACCACGACACCGCACGGTGATCACGCGTTCCTGGTGGTGAAGTCGGGCGACGGCGGCCGCAGTTGGGGCGCGCCGGCCACGATCACCCGCGAGGGCACCGGCGACACCGACAACATCTGGAACGACCTGCCGGTGATCTACACGACCGGCAGGGACGTCTACGTGGCCTGGGACCGGATCGACCTCAACGACGGCACCGGGCCGATCTACCTGGCCCACAGCAGCGACGGCGGCGCCACCTGGGGCGCGCCCCGCAAGGTCGTCGACTTCGGCCAGGGCAAGGGCGTCTCCGGTGTCCGGCTGGCCGCCGTGCAGGGCAAGCTGACCGCCTTCTTCAACTACTACGAGCCGATTCCGGGCACCAGCGACTACGCCTTCTCCTGGCAGTCGATCACCTCGGCCGATCGCGGCGAGACCTGGTCGGCGCCGACCGTGATCGCGCCGGGTCCGGCCGTCGGCACCAAGGAGCCGGGCGGCAAGAACGTGCGGGACGGGCATCAGGCGATCGGGCAGCTCGCCGCCGGCCCGAACGGCGAACTCCGCGCTGTGTGGCAGGGTTCGCAGTTCGGCGGCGACCACGACGGCGTCATCATGGCCACGTCCACCGACGCCGGGGCGCACTGGTCCACGCCGGTTCCGGTCGGCTCCTCGCCGGCGCAGCGGTTCATGCCGGCGGTCGCCGTCAACTCCGACGGCCTCGTCGGCGTCACCTACTACCAGCTCGACAGCACCGGCACGACCTACTGGCTGGCCACCTCGGCCGACGGAACCTCTTGGCGCACCAGCAAGTTGGACGGGCCGTTCGACATCACCTCGGCCCCGGTCGTCACCAACGGCTCGTACTACATCGGCGACTACCACGGCATGGCCGCCGCCGGCGCCTGCTTCGTCTCCGTCTTCGCCCGCACCAACACCGCGCAGCCCGACAACCGCACAGACATCTTCATCACCCTGGGTTCATAACCCCAGCCCCCGCGAGTCGCGCTCAGGACGCGCCGAATGTCGGTTCCGCGTATATGCCGGAAACCGACATTCGGCCCTGTTGGGCTCCCGTCACTCGCGGGGGTTGCCGGCGTCTTCGAACCTGGACCGGATCCCGCGCGTTACCAGGCGTATGCGCGGGTACACGAGGCCCTACGGGGTATCCACCGGTTGCTGAACGAGCAAAATCCCCAGTTCCGGCGGACGGAGGATTGAGATCAACCGGAACGGGTAATCCCCCGGACTCATGGAGGGGAGGACGGATGGACGAGCATCGGGACGGGACAGTGCGGCTGCTGGTCCGAACGGCCGTGGACCGCATGCAGGCGTCGGACCCGGACGGCGCGCTCGAGGCGCTGACTGCGGTCTACCGGACCACCGACCACGGCCCGCGCGAGGCCGCCGACGTGCTGGCCGACGCCTCGGCCGACATGCTGAAGTCCCTGTGTGTGCAGGTCGGACATAATGCACCGATCAAGATGCAGCTGGGCGACACCGAGGGCAATGAGATCGCCATCGACGACATCGACCCGCCGCTGCGGGCCAGCTTCCGCGCGGTGATGGCCCTGGTGAACTCCGACGAGCAGGCCGCCGACATCCAGCTGGACCTCGTGTTCGACCGGCACGACCCGGAGGAGGACACGGTGGCCCTGATGCACCTGCTGCTGTGGACCACCGACCTGCTCAACGCCTGCCGGGAGGGCGGCGCGCGGGCGCCGGACTGGTTGGTGGACTCCTCGGCCGGTTAGCGCGGCCCCCGGTCGCAACGACAAGGAAAGCACCCCAGATGAACACCTTCGAGGAGACGGTCGAGCTCGCGGTGCCGCTGAGCACCGCGTTCGAGCTGTGGACCAGCTACAGCTCCTCGCCGCGCCCGGTGACCATGCGGCGGCAGGGCGAGCTGATCGCGTGGCCGGGTGGCCGCGTCACGTTCCAGTACCTCGACACCCACACCACCAGACTGGCGCTGTGGGCCGACGCCGACAGCACGCCGGCCGGAATTCTGCTGCGCTTCAAGGAGTTCGCCGAGTCCGCCCCGGTGGCCCTGCCGGCGGCCCGGCAGTACTGGCGCGTGGAAAGAGCCTGATCGGGTTACCCCCGCCGGGGTAGTTTTGCCCATCCGTGACCCCGGAGTTTGGTAGGCAGACATCAGACGGGGAGGGAGTCACGCTGATGTCGCCAGGCACTCCGATCTTCGACCAGCTGGCCGCGGCCAGCGGCCTGCGCTGGGTGCTGCTGCCCGACGGGCGGATCAAGGTCGCACTGGGGGAGCCCAGACCGCAGGAACCGGCGCGCGAGCCGACCACGCCCGCGCACCGGTCGGACCGCTAACTGGCCGGGCCGAGCCAGGCCAGGGCGGCCGTCACCAGGGCCGTGACGCCGCCGTCCAGGGTGGGCTGCACCAGCGGCGCGAACGTGGGCGAGTGGTTGGACGGGATGTCCCGCTCGAAGGTGCCGCCGGTGTAGGCCGTGACGAAGCGCTCCTGGTCCTCCCCGCCGAACAGCCAGTACACGGTGGGCACGCCGGCGGCGGTGCCGAAGTGGCCGAAGTCCTCGCTGCCGGTGACCGGGCCGGGGTCGATGACCATCGGGAACGCCTGCTCGAAGGCGGCCTTGGTGCGGGCCATCGCCGCCTCGTCGTTGACCAGCACCGGGAACGAGCTGCGCTCGGTGAGCTCGGGCTCCCGTGGGGCGTCGGCGGCCGCGGCCTCGGCGCGGATGATGCGCTCGATGGCGGCCAGCACCCGGGCGCGCACCTGCGGGTCGAAGGTGCGCACGTTCAGGGCCAGGTCGACGTGGTCGGGGATGATGTTGTCCTTGGTGCCGCCGTGGATCGACCCCACGGTGACCACGGCCGAGTCCTTGGCCGCGACCTCACGGGACACCACGGTCTGCAGGCGCAGCACGGTCGCGGCGGCCATCACCACCGGGTCGACGGTGGTCTCCGGCCGCGAGCCGTGCCCGCCCTTGCCGTGCAGCCGGACGTCGATGGTGTCGGTGGCGGCGAACGCCGGCCCGGGGTGGCAGCCGAGCCAGCCGGCGGGAATGGGCGCGAGGTGCTGGCCGAGGGTGACGTCGGGCCGGCCGAACCGCTCGTACAGGCCGTCGTCGACCATGGCGGCGGCCCCGCTGGCCAGCTCCTCGGCCGGCTGGAACACGGCCAGCACGGTGCCGGACCACTGGTCCCGGCCGCGGGCCAGCAGGTCGAGCGCCCCGAGCAGGCAGACGGTGTGCATGTCGTGCCCGCAGGCGTGCATGACGCCGTCCACGGTGGACCGGTAGGGCAGGTCGGTCTGCTCCTGCACCGGCAGCGCGTCCATGTCGGCCCGCAGCAGCACGGTGGGCCCGGATCCGTTGCGCAGCAAGGCGACCACGCCGGTGCGGCCGACGCCGGCGGTCACCTCGAAGCCGGCGGCCTCGGCCCGGCGGGCGATCTCGGCGGCGGTGCGATGCTCCTCGTAGGCCAGCTCCGGGTGGGCGTGCAGGTCCCGGTACAGGTCTTCGAGGCCGGGCCGGACGTCCTCCAGGCCCTTCATCACGGATTCACGCGGCGAGGTCATGCCCCCGACACTACAGAGCGATGCGCCGCTCGCCTGAAGAGATCTTCAGGTCGTTGATGCTGGCGTAGCGCCGGGCCATCAGGCCGTTCTCGTCGAACTCCCACTGCTCGTTGCCGTAGCTGCGCCACCACTGGCCGTCGGCGTCGCGGGACTCGTACTCGAAGCGCACGGCGATCCGGTTGCCGGTGAAGGCCCAGAGCTCCTTGCGCAGCTTGTAGTCCAGCTCCCGCGCCCACTTCTGGCGCAGGAACTCGCGGATCTCGTCGCGCCCCTTGAGGAACACGTCCCGGTTGCGCCACTGCGAGTCGACCGTGTACGCGAGCGACACCCGCTCCGGGTCCCGGCTGTTCCAGGCGTCCTCGGCCGCCTGGACCTTGGCCCTGGCGGTCTCCTCGGTGAACGGCGGCAGCGGCGGGCGTTGCTCGGCCATGATCGGCTCCCTTGGTAGAGAACGGGCGTTCTCCGAGCTACCCTAGGAGAACGTTGGTTCTCTACGCAAGGGGCGGACATGATCGAGCACGCCGAGGTGCTGGCCGCGGCCGAGCCGCTGTTCTACGAGCGCGGCGTGCAGCAGGTCGGCATGGACCAGGTCCGCGCGGCCGCCGGCGTCTCGCTCAAGCGGCTCTACCAGCTGTTCCCGTCCAAGGACCGGCTCGTGCTGGACTACCTGAACGCCCGGGACGAGCGCTGGCTGGCCTCGGTCGGCCGCCACGCCCGCGGGGCCGGCAGCGTGCTGGCGGTGTTCGACTGGCTGGCCGAGTGGTTCGCCGAGCCCGACTTCCGCGGCTGCGCCTTCGTCAACACCTTCGGCGAGCTGGGCGGCACCTCGGAGCCGGTCGCCGACATCGCCCGCCGGCACAAGGAGGCGTTCCGGCAGCTGATCCGCGACCTGGCCGGCGACGACGAGCTGGGTGACCAGATCACCCTGCTGGCCGAGGGCGCGATCACCATGGCGGCCATCTTCGGCACGGCCGAACCGGCTCACCAGGCCAGAAAGGCGGCGCTAGCCCTGCTTGACGGTGCGCATCAGCACCGCCGTCTCCAGTGACGTGATCTCCCGCAGCGGCCCGACCTTCTCGGTCAGGTACCGGTAGAGCCCGCCGCTGTCATGGCAGGCCACCACCGCGACCAGGTTGGCCGGCCCCGTGGTGGCGGCCACGAACGACGTCTCGTCGTGCTCGGCCAGCCGCCGGCCGACCTCGGTCAGCGCGTGCGGCGGCACGGTCATCCACAGCCGCGCCTGCGTGCCGTAGCCCAGCAAGGCTGCCGGAATGTCCACTTGGTACGAAACGACCCCGTTGTGCCGCAGCAGATCCAGCCGCCGCCGCACGGTCGACTCGGACAGTCGGGTCCGCGCCGCAAGCTCCGCGTACGGGACACGCCCGTCGGCCGCGAGCAGCTCAAGCAACGCCCGATCGGCATCATCGACCTCAACCCGAGCCATCCTCGGTTCCTCCGGTCGCAGCCGCGCCGCCTGATCATCGGCCAGCCAGCGCAAACCGGCCCAGTCGGGCGGCAAAGTGAAGGCGTGCAACACGGAATGCGCGCTGACGTCCAGCACCCGGCCGGCCCTCGGCAGCTTCTCCAGCAACACCGACTCCTCGCCCGGCGGCAGCTGGGCGTGGCAGGAGATCTCCGCGCCGCCGGACATCACATGCACCCAGGACACGTCCGACCGCTTGGCCAACCCCTTGGCCAACGGCATGCCCACATCGGGCGTGCAGCGCAGCCGCAGCGTCCACGCGGTCCGCCCGAACAACACGCCGTTGACCACGCCGACCACCCGCAGCGCGGCCACCGACCGCAGCCGCTTGTACCGGCGCGCGACCGTCGTCTCCGACACGCCCAGCACGTCGGCGACCCGGGCGAAGGCCACCCGGCCGTCGAGTTGCAATGCGTGCAGGAGTCCGCGATCCACGTCGTCCAGAACGACCGATTCCGTCACATCGGGCAGTCTAGCGCCGGATTGCGCCGTCACCGTCGGTTCGACGCCGGGCCCCGCGCAGACTGGGCGACATGAGCCACGACTACGACGCCTTCTACCGAGGCGCGCCCCTGGCCCCCGGCCTCAAGCACAACGGCATCCCCTGGGACATCGGACGCGCCCAGCCGGCGATCGCCGACCTCGACTACCACGGCGACGTGCTCGACCTCGGCTGCGGCCTCGGCGACAACGCCGCGTACCTGGCGAGCAGAGGCCTGAACGTCACCGCCGTCGACAGCAGTCCGACAGCGATCTCCCAGGCCCGCCAGCGCTTTCCGGACAGCGCGGTCCGCTTCGCCGTGGCCGACGCGACCGATCTGAGCGAATTCCCTGCCTGCTTCGACACGGTGCTGAGCTGCTCGGTGTTCCACTGCCTGGACGAGACCGACCGTGTCCGGCACCTCAAGGCCCTGCACCGGGCCACCCGGCGCGACGCCGTGCTGCACCTGATCACCTTCTCCGACCGGCGGCTGCACGGCCTGCCCTCGCCGTTCCCGCTGTCGGCCCAGGACGTGCGGAACCCGTTGTCCGACAATGGTTGGACCATCACCGAGTTCACCGAGACGACCCTGCTGGCGGCCGGCGCGACCATGGTGGCCCTGTTCGACGCGGTCGGCCGAACACCGCGCGACCGGACCGAACTGGCCTGCTGGCAGGTCCGCGCCACCCGGCAGTGATCCAGGACACCGAAACTTTCCGAATGGGTCGACCGCGGGATGCGGGCTGGCACCGGGGGCCCGTTAGCGTTTAAGTGGACCTTGTCGAATCGTGAGGAGCCCCCGATGACCGACCGGACCGTTCTCGGCATCTCCGGCCCCACCAACCTGCCGCGCGGGCTGCTGACCACGCGGCGCGACCAGATCCGAGGCTGAGCCATGACGCGCGGTTTCGTGCATTCCCCCAGTTCCGCCCGGGTCGTCTTCGGCGCCGGCACGGTGGCTGAGGTCGCCGAGGAGGTGCGGCGCGCGGGCGGTTCCCGAGTGCTTCTGCTGGCCCGGCCCCGGCACGCCGAGCTGGTCGCCGAGGCGCTGGGGGAGCTGGTCGTCGCACAGTTCGACGGGGCCCGCATGCACACCCCCGTCGAGGTGACCGCGCAGGCGCTCGACGTGCTGAAGTCGGCCGCCGCGGACTGCGTGGTCGCGGTCGGCGGCGGCTCCACCACCGGACTGGCCAAGGCGTTGGCGGCGCGAACCGGTGTGCCGCAGGTGATCCTGCCCACCACCTACGCCGGCTCCGAGGTGACGCCGGTGCTCGGCGAGACCGAGAACGGCGTCAAGACCACCCGCCGGTCGCCGGACATCCTGCCAGGCACCGTGATCTACGACGTCAACCTGACGCTGGGGCTGCCGGTCCCGACCACGGTGACCAGCGCGATCAACGCCCTGGCCCACGCCGTCGAGGCGCTCTACTCCCCCGAGGCCAACCCCCAGGTCAACGCCGTTGCCCTGCAGGCGATCCGCGGCATCGCGCACTCGCTGCCGCTGGTCGCCGCCGATCCGTCCGATGTGGACGCCCGGGCCGAGCTGCTGGAATCGGCCTGGCTGGCCGGGACCTGCCTGTCGGTGAGCATGGGCCTGCACCACAAGCTGTGTCACCTCCTCGGCGGGCAGTTCGACCTCCCGCATTCCGAGACCCACACGGTGATGCTGCCGCAGGTCATGGCGTACATGGAGAAGGAGGCGCCGGCGGCGCTGGCCCGCGTGGCCGAGGCGCTGGACGTGCCGGACGCCGCCGCGGCGGTGTACGACCTCGTGACCTCGCTCGGCGGGCCGACCTCGCTGCGAGAGCTGGGCCTGGCTGAGTCCTCTTTGGACGGTATCGAGCCGGCATCGGTGCTGCGCGCGGCCTGGGCCGGGCAGCGGCCCGAGGGCGCGCCGGACCTGAGCGCCCTGACCGCGCAGGTGATCGGCAGCTTCGACAACACGCCGGACCCGCGGCTCAAGCGGCTGCTCACCGACCTGGTCCGGCACCTGCACCACTTCGCCGTGCACACGGACCTGACCGAGCAGGAGTGGCTGTTCGCCATCGACTTCCTCACCCGCACCGGGCAGATCAGCGACGACAAGCGCAAGGAGTTCGTGCTGCTGTCGGACACGCTCGGCGTGTCGTCCATTGTGGACGCTCTGACCAACTCGCGCAGCCCGCTGACCACGCCGTCGGCGGTGCTCGGACCGTTCTATGTGGAGGGTCCGCCGGCCATGGAGCACGGCGCCGACATCTCCGGCGGGCTGGACGGCGAGCCGCTGTGGGTGTCCACCGCGATCGTCGACACCGAGGGCAAGCCGGTGCCGGGCGCGGTGGTGGACGTGTGGCAGGCCAACAAGGACGGCTTCTACGACGTGCAGCTGCCCGAGCTGGACGGCCCGGTGCTGCGGGCCCGGTTCGTCGCCGACGACCAGGGCCGGCTGGAGTTCTGGACCACGCTGCCCAAGGAGTACCCGGTGCCGGAGGACGGGCCGGTCGGGCAGATGCTGAACGGCGCCAACCGGCATCCCTACCGGGCCCCGCACGTGCACTTCATGATCATGGCGCCCGGCCACCACAGGCTGGTCACCCAGCTGTTCGTCAAGGGCGGGCTCTACATGGACTCCGACACCGTGTTCGGTGTCAAGAACGGTCTGATCGTGGACTTCCCGGTGGCCGAGGGCGCGCCGCCCGCCGGGCGCGAGGTGACGGGCGGCTGGCGCCGGCTGGACTACACCTTCCGCATCGGCTGAGCCGCGGACGCCTTGTCCGCGCGGGGATTGAGCGCCCAGGCGAACACCACGGTCAGCACGCACAACAGGATCGGCAGCGCGAAGGCCGCGTTGAGCGGCATGAACCGGGTCAGGCCGCCGATGACGGCCGGCCCGGCCAGCAGGCCGACGTAGCCGAGGCCGACGACCCGGGCCATCAGGGCCCCGGCCGAGCGGTGGTCGAGGTTGCCGGCGGCGGTGAACAACTGCGGCACGCCGCCGGACAACCCGATGCCGAACAGCGCGTATCCCACCAGCGCCAACGGAACCCACGGCGCGACCGCGGCCAGGGTGAGGCCGACGGCGGCGATCGCCGCGCCGTAGCGCACCACCCGGGTCGCGCCGACCGCCGCCGCGACCCGGTCGGTGGCGAACCGGCCGACGGTCATCGCCACCGCGAACGAGCCGTAGCCCAAGGCGGCTTCACTGGCCGAGGCGTTGAGCACGCCCTTGAGCTCCAACGCGGCCCAGTCGTTGGCCACACCCTCGGCCAGCATCAGCGCGAAGGCCAGGCCGCCCAGGATCCACACCAGCCCCTTCGGGGCCGGCTTCGCTTCCGTGTCAACGGTTTCCTCGGTCTTGCCGTGGTGGTCGGCGTCCATGGTGAACCGGGCGGCCACCGCCGCCACCGTCGCACAGAACAGCCCGGTGACGGTGAGCGTCAGGCCGGTCTGCACGTTGGCGTTGAGCACCGCCGCGCCGATCAACGCGGCGAACGCGCCGCCGATCGACCACATCGCGTGGAATGTGGCCATGATCGGCCGGTCGTATCCTCGTTCCACCACAACGGCATGGGCGTTCATCGACACGTCAAGCGCGCCGTTGGCGAAGCCCACCACGATCAGCACCAGGCCCAGCGACCACCACGAGGTCAGCCAGCCCGGCACCGTGAGCGCGAGCCCGAAAGCCCCCAGCGCCGCCGGCGCGATCCGGCGCGGGCCGTACTTGTCCACCAGCGGGCCCACGACCTGCATGCCGATCAGGGCCGCGCCGCCGAGCACCAGCAGCAGCAGACCCAGCACGCTGTGCGGAACGTTGACGTCCCGTTCGATGTTGGGCAGGTGCACCAGCCACATGCCGATGCCGAAACCGTTGAGGGAGAACAGCAGGAAGGTCGCGAACCGGGCGGCCCGGGGCGGGGAGGTCAGAGTTTCTCGCATCAGTGCTCCTCGGCGGCGACGTGCACGAGCACGCCGCGTTCGGCCAGCGCGCGGCGCTGGTCCTCGGGTGCGGTCGGGTCCGTCACGACGACATCGGGTCGGTCGGCGGCGCAGATGTGCGCGAGCGCGGCGCGGTCCCACTTCGCGCCGTCCACCAGCACCAGGCTGCGGGCCGACACCGCGATGGCCTGCTGCTTGACCTCGGCGTCGTGCAGGTCGAAGGCCGTGAGGCCGGCCTCAAGGTCGAACGCGCAGGGGCTGAGCACGGCGACGTCGAACCGCAGCATCCGCAGCGACGCCAGCGTCAGCGGGCCGATCATGGCCAGCTCCCCCGGCCGCGGCTCGCCGCCCGGGACCAGCAGGCGAACCCTTGGCGCGTCAAGGAGTTCGGTGACCGCGTGCAGCGACAACGGCATCACCGTCACCGCGCGGTCGCGCAGCAGGCGGGCCACTTCCAGCGCCGTCGTGCCGCTGTCCAGCACGATCGTCTCGCCGTCGCGGATCAGCTCCACCGCCGCCCGGGCGATCGCCTTCTTGGCCCCCGGCGCGGAAACCGCGCGGGCCGCGAACGGCGGCTCCACTCCCGACGGTGTCGCCGGCACCGCGCCGCCGTGCACGCGGCGCAGCACTCCGTGCGCCGCCAACACGTCCAGGTCGCGCCGCACCGTCATCTCCGACGCGCCCGTCACCTCGGCCAGCTCGGCCACCGTGACCTGCTGCGCGCCTCGCAGCCGCTCGACGATCAAGCGCTGGCGCTCGTTACCCCTCACCCCTGGGATGTTCGCACCTCCCTGCCCGTTCGCACAACTCGCATGTTCGTTCTATCACCCCGTTTGTGCTTTTCCGGCTGCGGCATGATGGATTCATGCGCGCCGTCGACACCGGGGGCTACCTCAAGGGCCGGATCCGCCGGGAGGACATCCTCTCCGCGGCCGCCGTCGTGTACGGCGAGGTCGGCTACCACGGGGCGTCGATGCGGGAGATCGCCAAGCGGGTCGGCATGTCCCACGCCGGGCTGCTGTACTACTTCCCCAGCAAGGAGGCCCTGCTCGCCGCCGTCCTCGAACGCCGCGACGCCGAGGACGCCGAACGCGAGCAGCTCGCCTCCCCGCCCGGGCTCGAGGTCCTTCGCCACTACCTCGCCCTGGCCTCCCACAACGTCCGCCACCCCGGCATCGTCGACCTCTACACCCGCCTCGCCGCCGAAGCCGTCGCCCCCGACCACCCCGCCCACGACTACTTCCGTCGCCACTACGACGAGGCCCGCACCGGCATCCGCGACACCTTCCTCGTCCTCGCCGAACGCGGCCAGCTCCGGCCCGACATCGACCCCGAGCTCGCCACCGTCACCTTCATCGCCCTCATGGACGGCCTCCAGGTCCAGTGGCTCACCACCCCCGACACCGTCGACCTGGTCGCCTCCCTCCGCTTCTACCTCCAGTCCCTCCTGACCGTCCCCCTCGACCCCGCCTGATCCCCTCTCCTTTTCCCCACCTGAGTGGCTCACTCGCCCCCTGAAGCCACCTGAGCCACTCACGTGCCCCCACGCCCTACAGCACCCCCGCCACCTGAGTGGCTCATTCGCGCGCTGAAGCCAAATAAGCCACTCACGTAGCGCACGCCTCCACCACCACCACGCCACGTGAGTGGCTCACTTGCGCATTGAAGGCATATGAGCCACTCACGTGGGGAGGGGAGCGTGGCGGATGGGGGCGGGGGAGCCGTCAGAGGGTGGCGGCGAAGGGGTCCCAGTCGGCAGGGAGGGCGGGCGGGACCTCCACTGTGCTGGCGATCTCCACGGGATGGCCGGCGGCGATCGACTCCTCGATGGCGAGCATGGCGTCGAGGACGTGGTAGGCCATCTCCCCGGACGCCCGTTCGGGCACGCCGGCGCGGATGGCGCGGGCGAGCTCCAGGGCGCCGGTGCCGCGTTCGGTGACGGGGCCTTGGGCGGCAAGGGTTTCCGGGGCGGCGCCGCGGAGGTGCAGGACGGTGTCGCCGGTGAACTGGTTGGGGTCGGGCACGGCGACGGTGCCACCAGGGCCGGTGACCTCGATGAGGAAGCGGCGGACGCCGGAGTCGAAGCTGAAGACGGCCTGGGCGAAGCCGCCGCGTTCGAACTCGATGAGGGCGTTGACGGTGGTGAGCACGTCGACCGGGAACTCGACGCCGGCCTTGGGTCCGCTGCCGATGACCCGCCGGTCCCGGGCCCGGCCGCCGAGGCCGGTGACGCGGTGGACGGGCCCGAGCAGCTGGACGAGCTCGGTCAGGTAGTACGGCCCCATGTCCAGCAGCGGTCCGGCCCCGGGCTGGAACAGGAACTCGGGCGAGGGATGCCAGTCCTCGGGCCCGGGCGTCTGGAGCAGCGCCAGCGCGGACAGGGGCACGCCGATCACGCCGGAGTCGATGGCCCGCCGGGCGGTCTGGAGCGCGGCGCCGAGCACGGTGTCGGGGGCGCTGGCGACCCGCAGCCCACGCTCACGGGCCCGGTCGAGCAGCTTGCGGCCGGTCTGCCGGTCCATGGCCAACGGCTTCTCGGCCCACACGTGCTTGCCGGACTCCAGCGCGGCCAGGCCGACGTCGACGTGCGCGGTGGGCACGGTCAGGTTGACCACCAGCTCGATCGCCGGATCGGCCAGCAGGTCGGCGACGGCGCCGGAACTGGGCACGCCGTACTTGGCGGCCTGGGCGGCGGCGCGGGCGGTGTCGAGGTCGGCGACGGCCAGCACCCGCAGGTCGGGGAAGCTGGTGAGGCTGGTGAGGTACTTGTCGCTGATGACGCCCGCGCCGATGACACCGACGCCCATGACACCGGCGCCCTGGGGCCCGGTCACGGCTCGAGTCCGAGCACGAAGGCGCGGCTGGCGGAGATGCCCTCGAAGATGTCGCCGGCGTACTGGTCGAATTCGACGACCCGCAGCGCCTGCGGGGCGGCGGCGAGGACGTCGGCGACGGGGACCTGGCCCTGCCCGGCCGGCACCTGGCCGGTGGCATCGGTTTCCAGGCCGCCGTCCTTGACGTGGATGGCGTGCACCCGGTCGCCGAGCCGGCGCAGCAGCTCGGGCGCGTTCTCGCCGCCGGCCGTCGCCCAGTACGTGTCGACCTCCAGCACGAGCTCCGGGTCCAGCTGGTCGGCGAACACCTCGAAGGCGCTGCGGCCGTCGAGCCGGGAACGCAGCTCCCACCAGTGGTTGTGGTAGCCGACGCGCACGCCGTGCTCGGCCGCCAGCTTCGCCGCCGCGTTGAGGGCGTCCGCCGTGGCGCCGATGTCGCCGGCGTTCTGCCAGTGCTCGTCGCCGACGTAGGGGTCGATCACCACGTCGATGCCCAGCTCCGCCGCCGCGGCGAACACCGCGGCCTGGTCGGCCCCGATCAGGCGGGCGTGCGCGGTGGGCGCGGTCAGGCCGTTGCCCGACAGGCCGGTCCGCAGCGTCGCCACGTTCTCCAGCACGCCGTACGGCTCGACGTGCTTGAAGCCCATCTCGGCCAGCCGCGCCAACACCGCCCCCGGATCCTCGGCGAACTGGTCACGGACCGAGTACAGCTGCACGGAAAGCTCGCTCATCCTGGCTCCTCGAGGTCGGTGACCGCCGTCACCCCAAATCTCTACCACCCGGTAGAAATCTGCGCCAGAGGTTTGCCGGCGAGACGAGCCGGTCATCGTGAGAGCGCGTTCACGCTGGCTGGCGGCCGGTTGATCGACTCCGTCGGGGCCAGCGCCGCTCAGCAGCTCAACGCCATCGTCACGGCCTGGTCGATGGACAGTGTGACGCCGCTGGCGAAGGCCAGGTCGAAGGGACGGTCGCCGAGGGCCTGGCGGGCCAGGGACTCGCACTGGTCGTGGGGCGCGGCGAAGTGCTGGGAGCCGAACAGCGGCACGCCGACCCGGGGCCAGATGGCCGAGGCCGCGCCGAGCAGGGTGGCGGCCCGGGAGCATTCGCCGGCCAGCGCGGCGAGCAGGGCCAGGAGTTCGACCGACAGCGCGATGCCGAGCAGATCGTTGAAGGTCTGCTTGACGGACAGGCATTTCCGGGCGTGGGCGACGGCCTGGCCCATGGCCCCCTCCAGGCACGCGGCGAAGGCCAGCACGTAGTGGGCGTAGGCCAGGGCCCACTGCTCGCCGTGCTGTTCGGCGACGGCATGGGCCTGCTGGGCCACGGCCACGGCGGCGGGCAGGTCGCCGGCCAACGCCGTGGTCATGGCCAGCCCGACCTTGGTCATGACCACATTGCTGGTCAGCTCGCCGAGTTCGGTCAGCGACCGGCTCGCCTCGTCGAAAAGCTCGGTGGCGGCCGGCAGATCGTCGGTGAACAGGGCGGCGATGGCCCGGACGTAGGTGGCGTATCCCAGGGCGACACGGTCGTCGCTCTGGGCGCGGCATTCGTCGAGCAGCAGCACGGCGGCGGCGGTGTCGCCCTGCAAGGTGGCGACGTATCCGTTGACCCACAAGGCCTTGTTCCGCTCCACGCCGCGATGGGGCTGCCGCAGCAAGGCATCCAGCCACCGCCGGCCCTCGGCGAACACGCCGCAGCCGATCCAGTAGAACCACAGGGTCCCGGCCAGCCGCAACCCGGCGGCCGGATCACGCTCCAGGCAGAACTCCAGGGCGGCCCGCAGGTTCAGGCGATCGGCGTGCACGCGGGCGAAGACGACGGCCTGGTTGGGCCCGAACCACTCCCGCTCGCCCCACTCGGCCAGCCACTGGCACCACTCGAGATGCCGACGCCGCAAGGCTTCCTCGGCCACCAGCTGCTCGGCGCCGAACTGCCGCAGCGTCTCCAGCAGCCGGTAGCGGACGACCCCGCGCACGGTCCGCGAGATCAGCACCGACTTGTCCACGAGCCGGGCCACCAGCGCCAGCGAGTCACCGCACACGCGCTCGGCGGCCTCGATGTCGAAACTGCCGGCGAACACCGATAATCGGCTCCACAGCAGGCGTTCGGGCGGCGTGCAGAGCTCGTAGCTCCACTCCACGGCGGCCCGCATGGTCTGGTGCCGGGCCATCACGCCTCGCCGGGCCCCGCTGAGCAGGGCGAATCGATCGTCCAAACGGGACAGGATCTGCTCGGGTGTCAAGGTGCGCAACACCAATGTGGCCAGCTCGATGGCCAGCGGGATGCCGTCCAGCCGCCGGCACAGCTTCTCCACCACGCGCACGTTGTCGGCCGTGACCTCGAAGTCGAGCACCACGGCCCTTGCCCGGTCGGCGAACAGCCGCATGGCCGCGTGCTCGACCGGCATCGGCGGCACGATCAGCACCTGTTCCCCTTCCACGCCAAGGGGTTGCCGGCTGGTGACCAGCATCAGCAGCCGCGGGCAGCCCCGCAGCAGCGCGGCCACGAAGTCGGCGCAGGCGTCCAGCAGGTGCTCGCAGTTGTCCAGCACGATCAGCACGTCCTGATCCCGCAACACATCCACCAGAACGTCCAGAGGGGACCGTCCGGACTGGTCGCGCACGCCCAGCGCCTCGGCCATGGTGTGCGGGACCAGGGCCCGGTCGCTCAGGCCGGCCAGTTCCACCAGCCGCACCCCGCCCTGCACGGACGCCGCCAGCTGGCCGGCCGACCGCAGGGCCAGCCGGCTCTTGCCGACGCCGCCGGTGCCGACCAGCGTGACCAGCCGCCCGCCGGCGAACATGCCGCCCAGCTTGGCCAGTTCCTCCTCGCGGCCGATGAAACTCGTGACCTCGGCCGGCAGGCCGGACACCACCACCGGCACGGAGACGGGAGGCTCGTGCACGGGCTCCTCGGCCAGAATGGCGCTCTCCAGCCGCCGCAGCCGCGCCCCCGGCTCCACCCCGAGCTGCTCCACCAGCGTCGACCGGGCCCGCCGGAACGCGGCCAGCGCCTCGGCCTGCCGCCCCGACCGGTACAGGGCCAGCATCAGCAGCTCCCACAGGCGTTCCCGGAACGGGTGGGCCACGACCAGCCCGGACAGCTCCCCCACCACCTCGCAGTGCCGGCCCAGCGCCAGTTCCGCGCCGAACAGGTCCTCCTGGGCGTCCAGCCGGGCCTCGGCCAGCCGGGTGGCCTCCTGCCGCACCCACTGGCCCGGCCGGCAGTCGTCCATGGCGTCGCCGCGCCACAGCGTCAGGGCGGCCTGCAACTGGTCGGCGGCGGCCCGGTGGTCGCCGGCGGCCAGCGACTGGCGGCCCCGGCGGGCCAGCGACTCGAAGCGCACGACGTCCACCGAGAACGGCGGGATGCGCAGCAGGTACCCGGGATCCCGGGTGACGATCATGTTGAGCACGTCGGCGGCGCGCAGGTCGCGGCGGATGTGCGCGACGTGGCTGCGCAGCGTCTTGGGCGCGGTCGGCGGGGCCTGGTCCCACAGCGCGTCGATCAGCGCGGACGACGCGACCGGCTGCCCGGGACGCAGCGCCAGCCGGGCCAGCAGGGTTCGGTGCCCGCGGCCCCGCAGCGCGACCGGCCCGTGCGGGCCGGCGATCTCCACGGGGCCGAGCACCCGCATTCTGATGTCGTCGGACACGAACGCACAGATCGACGCCACGACGCGGGCGCTCCATCGGCCAGCCGGGTGTATTCCTTACACGAGAAGGTGATTTAGCCCGGCCGGCCGATGGATACGGTCACTCCTTGTCGATCCAGATGGCCGACGAGGGACACACGTTGACCGCCTGGCGGACGGCATCCTGGTCCCCGGTCTCCGGATCCACCGTCAGCGGCGCGACCAGCCCGTCGTCGTCCTGGTCGAAGACGGCGGGCGCGGCCAGCACGCACTGGCCGGCGCCGACGCACCGTTCCCTGTCCGCGGTGATGTGCATTGGTGTTGCCTCTTCCCTCAGAAATTCACCGGCACCTGGTAGATACCGTAGATGCCCGCGTCGTTCTTGTACGGCAGGTCGTCGGCCGGCACGGCCAGCGACAGGTTCGGCACCCGCCGGAACAACGTCTCGAAGACGATCTCCAGTTCCAGCCGGGCCAGGTTCTGCCCCAGACACTGGTGCACGCCGTAGCCGAAGGCCACGTGGTGCCGCGCGCCGCGGTGGAAGTCCAGCTGGTCGGGGTTGGCGAAGACCTCGCTGTCCCAGTCGGCGGCCAGGCCGGACACGATGACGCCCTCGTCCTTGCGGATCACCACGCCGCCGAGTTCGATGTCCTCGGTGGCCACCCGGGAGGTCGCGCTCTCCACGATGCTGAAGTAGCGCAGCATCTCCTCGATCGCCGCCGGCAGCAGCGAGGAGTCGGCCACGACCTGGGCCTTCTGCTCCGGGTTCTCCATCAGCGCCACCGCGCCCAGCGAGATCATGTTGGCGGTGGTCTCGTGGCCGGCGATCAGCAGCAGGATCGCGGTGCCGACGATCTCGTCGTGCGTCATGACCGGGGTCTCCCGGTTGCGCGCGATGAGCCGCCCGATCACGTCGTCGGCAGGCTCGCCGGCCTCCTTCTCGGTGACCAGCTTCTCCAGGAAGTCGTTGAGCCGGTCGGCGGCCTCGGTCCGCTCCTGCGGCGAGGTGGTCCGGCTGATTAGCTTGCGGGTCCACTCGTGGAAGCCGTGCCGCGACTCGTAGGGCACGCCCAGCAGCTCGCAGATCACCAGCGACGGCACCGCCAGCGACACGTGTTCGACCAGGTCGGCGCCGGGCCCGGCGGCCAGCAGGTCGTCGATGGACTGGTCGACGATCTCCTGGATGCGCGGGCGCAGCGCGGCGATCCGGCGCACGGAGAACTCGCTGATCAGCATCTTGCGGTGGGCGCCGTGCTCGGGCGCGTCCAGGCCGATCATGGAACGCCGGATGCTGAGCCGGCTGTTGCGCTGGAACACCTTGCGCTGCTCGACGGTCAGCGCCAGCGGGAAGGCCGGGTGCTGGCGGTCGGAGCTGACCCGCGGGTCGGCCAGGATCCTGCGCCCCTCCTCGTGGCCGGTGACCAGCCACGCCAGCTGGCCGTCGGGCATCCGCACCCGGCTGACCGGCGCCTGCTCGCGGATCTCCTTGTACTCGGCCGGCGGGTGCATGGGGCACTCGCGAGCCATCGGGAACGAACGCAGCTCTTCGTCAAGCATCTCGGTCATCTGGATCCACTCCCCAGCCAAGCCACGGTTGCCTGCTACAACCAACGTAGCGAAGTGGAGGAAAATCGTCCACATACTTCGCTACAGCCAGTCGGCACTCCGTGACCAGGTGAGAAGGTTGTCCAGTTCCCCGTCGACCTCGTAGCGGGACTCGGTGGCGGCGTAGGCCCCGCGGTAGAACAACAGCGGCTGACCGTCGCGGCACTCGCCGAGCTCGGTCACCCGGCCGACGACCACGTGATGGTCGCCGGCGTCGTGCACCTCATCCACCTTGCAGTCGATCCAGGTCAGCACCCCTTCGAGCACCGGGCAGCCGCTCGGCGACGGCCGCCAGCCGGTGGCGCTGAACCGGTCCGCGCCGCGCGTGCCGAACAGCCGGGACACCTCTTTCTGTTCCTCGGCAAGCACATTCACGCAGAACAGGCCGGATTCCCTGATGGCGGGCCAGGTTCCGGACCGCCGGTCGGGGCAGAACAGCACCAGCGGCGGGTCGAGGGACAGCGCCGCGAACGACTGGCAGGCGAAGCCCACCGGCCCGCCTCCGGCCATCGTGGTGACGACCGTCACACCGGTGCAGAAGTGGCCGAGGACCTGCCGGAAGCGGTCCATCTACCGGTTGCCCACGCCGAAGTCGTGGCCCCACAGGCTGACCGCCGTGCTCTCGCGGGCGATCCAGCTCTCGTCCTCGACCTGCCGGCCCTCGGTGCCGAACTCGACGTCGAAGCCGCCGGGGGTCTTCATGTAGAAGCTGAGCATCAGATCGTTGACGTGCCGGCCCAGCGTCGCCGACATCGGCACCTTGCGCCGGGCCGCCCGGTCCATGGCCAGGCCCACGTCGTCGGCGCTGCCGACCTCGATCATCAGGTGCACGATGCCGCTGGGCGTGGGCATCGGCAGGAAGGCCAGGCTGTGATGACGGGGGTTGCAGCCGAAGAACCGCAGCCACGCCGGCGGCCCGTCGGCCGGGCGGCCGACCAGCTGCGGGGGCAGCCGCATCGAGTCACGCAGCTTGAAGCCCAGCACGTCCCGGTAGAAGTGCAGGGCCTCCTCGTCGTCACGGGTGCTCAGCACCACATGGCCCAACCCCTGCTCGCCGGTCACGAAAGTGTGCCCGTACGGGCTGACCACGCGCCGGTGTTGCAGGGCCGCGCCGTGGAAGACCTCCAGCGTGTTGCCGGACGGGTCGTCGAAGCGGATCAGCCCGGCCACCCGGCGGTCGGCCAGGTCGGCGTCGCTGGCCTTCTCCACCGCCACCCCGGCCGTGTCCAGGGCGGCGGCGATCTCGGCCAGCTCGCCCTCGTTGGCCACTTCCCAGCCGGCCTGGGCCAGCCGGTCCCGCTCGCCGGGGAAGATCACCAGCCGGGCCGGGAAGTCGTCCATACGCAGGTAGAGCGCCTCCGGGTCGCTGCCTTGGCCCTCGATCATGCCCAGCACCTTGAGGCCGTACTCGCGCCAGGCCGCCACGTCCGTGGCCTCGATCCGCAGGTAGCCCAGTGACCTGATGCCCATGTCCCTAGCCCTCGCTCAGAAAATCGATCGCGAGTCGGTTGAACTCGTCGAACTTCTCCAGCTGCGCCCAGTGGCCGCAGCCGCCGAACACGTGCAGCTGCGCGCGGCGGATCAGCTTCAACGCCACCAGCGCCCCGTCCAGCGGGTTGACCCGGTCCTCACGGCCCCAGACCAGCAGCACCCGCTGCCGCAGCCGGTACGCCTCGCGCCAGAGCATGCCTTCCTCGAACGTGTCCGGCCGGGAGAAGGACGCGCCCATGGCGGCCATGGCCTTGAGCGACTCGGGCTGGCTGGCGTACTCGAAGCGCTCGTCGACGAGCTCGTCGGTGACCAGGTTCTGGTCGTACACCAGGGTTTTGAGGAACGCCTTGAGCGCTTCCCGCGAGGGGGCCACGCCGAACGCCCCCAGTCGCTTCACACCCTCGGTCGGGTCGGGGGCGAACACGTTCAGGCCCAAACCACCCGGGGCCATCAGCACCAGCCGGCCGGCCCGGTCGGGATACCTCAGCGCGAACCGCACGGCGGCGCCGCCGCCGAGGGAATTCCCCAGCAGGTCGGCCTTGTCCACGCCGAGCTCGTCGAGCAGGGCCACCAGGGCGTCGGCGCTGTGGGTGAAGTACTGGCCGTGCTCGGTCGGCTTGTCCGACTGCCCGAAGCCGGGCTGGTCCGGCGCGATCACCCGGAAGTGCTTGGCGAACACCGGGATGTTGCGGCCGAAGTTGCTCAACGCCGAGGCGCCAGGGCCGCCGCCGTGCAGCAGCACCACCGGCTTGCCCTCGCCCGAGTCGTGGAAGTGCAGGCGGATCGCGGCTTTCTCGGTGTACGTCATAGCATCGCGTCCTGCACCGGGAGGCCGAACTCCCCGTTGCCGTACATCATCAGCGCCCGCTCCGGGTCGTTGATCGCGTGCACGCGGCCGGCGTGGGCGTCGCGCCAGAAGCGCTGGATCGGCGTGCCCACCCGCAGCGCGCGGCCGCCGGAGTTCTCGAACAGCAGGTCGATGGCCTCGATGGCCCGGCCGGTGCCGCGCACCTGGTCCCGGCGGACCCGCAGCCGCAGCGGCAGCGGAATGCGCTCGCCGCGGTTGGCGTGGTCCATCAACTCGGTGATGTTGTGCTTGAGCTGCAACCAGGCCGCGTCGATCTCGCCGGCGGCGTGGGCGATGCGGACCTTGGCGAACGGGTCCTCGTTGGCGCGTTCTCCCTTGTAGGACACCCGAACCCGGGCGGCCATGTGCTCCACGTGGGCTTCGTAGGCTCCGGTGGCCATGCCGATGATCGGCGTCGTGATCG
This sequence comes from Kutzneria sp. NPDC052558, assembly GCF_044547355.1. Classification (NCBI taxonomy): domain Bacteria; kingdom Bacillati; phylum Actinomycetota; class Actinomycetes; order Pseudonocardiales; family Pseudonocardiaceae; genus Kutzneria; species Kutzneria sp. NPDC052558. The sequence goes on along the minus strand of NZ_JBIUAG010000016.1, from coordinate 142,598 downwards.
TGTACGAGAACAGCGAGCCGAAGGGCAGCTTGTACAGCGGCGAGGTGTTCACCTCCTGGCCCGGGCACACGCATTTGGCCGTGTCGCCGAAGCTCAGCGCCCGGTGTCCGGGCACGAACGCGTTCTCCACGATGATGTCGTTGCTGCCGGTGCCGCGCAGGCCGACCGTGTCCCACACGTCCTCGATGGTGTAGTCCTTGCGCGGCAACAGGAACGTGCAGAAGTCGACCTGCTTGCCGTCGGCGTCGGTGACGATGCCGCCGAGGAAGACCCAGCTGGCGTGGTCGCAGCCGGAGGAGAAGCTCCAGCGGCCGGTCAGCTCGTAGCCGCCGTCGACCAGCCTGGCCCGGCCGGTCGGCGCGTAGGAGGAGGAGATGCGGCTGTCCGGGTCGTCGCCCCAGACCTCGCGCTGCGCCTCGTCCGGGAACAGGCCCAGCTGCCAGGGGTGGATGCCCACCACCGAGCTGACCCAGCCGGTCGAGCCGCACGCGCCGGCGATGAGCCGGATCGTCTCGTAGAACGTGACCGGGTCCGCCTCCAGGCCGCCGTAGCGGGCCGGTTGCAGCAGCTTGAACACGCCGGCCAGCTGCAAGGCCTTGATCGACTCGTCCGGCACCCGCCTGCGGTCCTCGGCCTCCTGGGCCCGCTCGCGCAGCGCCGGCAGGACATCCCGGACCGCCGCGGTCACCTGCTCGCTCATGGGGCCTAGACTAGAACGTGTTCTCGTTTGTGTCGACCGCTGGCGGTAGCCATCCGGGCCGGCAAAACTATAACCTGTTCCAGTAGTCGCCTCTGGAGGTGTGATGGGTACCGACGTCCGCGTGATCGAGGCCGGCGCGCCGCCGTCCCGGTTCGCCCGGGGCTGGCACTGCCTGGGGCTGGTCAAGGACTTCGCCGACGGGCAGCCGCACGCCGTGCAGGCCTTCGGCACCAAGCTCGTGGTGTTCCAGGGCTCGGACGGCTCGCTCAACGTGCTGGACGCCTACTGCCGGCACATGGGCGGGGATCTCAGCCAGGGCGCCGTCAAGGGGGCCGAGGTCGCCTGCCCGTTCCACGACTGGCGGTGGGGCGGCGACGGGCGCTGCAAGTCGATCCCGTACGCCAAGCGGGTGCCGCTGCGGGCCCGGACCCGCGCGTGGATCACGTGCCAGCAGAACCACCAGCTGTTCGTGTGGAACGACCCGCAGGGCAACCCGCCGCCGCCCGAGCTGGCCATCCCCCGCATCGAGGGGGCCTTCTCCGACGAGTGGAGCGACTGGACCTGGGACTCGGTGCTGATCGAGGGGGCCAACTGCCGCGAGATCGTGGACAACGTGGTGGACATGGCCCACTTCTTCTACGTGCACTTCGCGTTCCCCACGTACTTCAAGAACGTCTTCGAGGGCCACACGGCCAGCCAGTACCTCAACTCCAAGGCCCGGCCGGACGTGCACGCCAGGTCCAGCTACTCCGGGGCCGACGACCTGGCCACCCGCTCGGAGGCGTCCTACTACGGGCCGTCGTACATGATCGACTACCTGTGGAACGACTTCCACGGCGCGACCGTGGAGACCGTGCTGATCAACTGCCACTACCCGGTCACGCCCAACTCCTTCGTGCTCCAGTGGGGCGCGATCGTGAAGAAGTTCCCCGGCATCGACGACGAGCAGGCCAACAAGATCGCGGCCAGGTTCGCCAAGAACACCGGAGTGGGATTCCTTCAGGACGTGGAGATCTGGAAGAACAAGTCCCGAGTGGACAATCCCCTGCTGTGCGAGGAGGACGGCCCGGTCTACCAGCTGCGCCGCTGGTACGAGCAGTTCTACGTGGACGTCGAGGACGTGCAGGAGGACATGGTCCGCCGCTTCGAGTTCGAGGTCGACACCACCCGGGCCAACGAGGCCTGGCAGGCCGAGGTCGCCGAGAACCTGGCCCGGCGCGGCGGATGACCGTGCGCGAATCCGCCCGATACCTCACCGAGGGGCTGCGCCCGCACGCCTGCGACGGCTGCGGAACCACCGTGCTGGTCAAGAAGAACAGCCTCCAGCACACCAGCGTGCAGTGGCAGTCCGACACCGCCGCCTGTCCCCTGCTGGGGCCGCTGGTGTCGGGCTGCGCCCTGCTGCGGGACAGCATCGAGCGCGCCGTGCGGGACGGCTCGATCGAGGTGCCCACCGATGACTGAGCTGCGAGTCGCCGAGGTCATCGAGGAAACCCCCGACGCCGTGTCGCTGGTGCTGGACGCCGAACTCGACTACGCGCCCGGGCAGTTCCTCACCTTCCGGCTGCCCAACGGCCTGGAGCGCTGCTACTCGCTGTCCAGTTCCCCTTACACCGGCGAGAAACCCACCGTCACCGTCAAGCACATGCCCGGCGGCGCGTGCTCGCCGTGGATCTGCTCCTGCGTGGTCGCCGGCACCGTGCTGGCGGCCCGGCCGCCGGCGGGGGTGTTCACACCGTCCTCTTTGGACGACGATCTGGTCCTGTTCGCCGGGGGCAGCGGCATCACCCCGGTGATGTCCATCGTCAAGTCCGTGCTGGCCGCCGGCTCCGGTCGCATCGTTGTGTTCTACGCCAACCGCGATCCGGCGAGCGTGATCTTCGCCGCCGAGCTTCGGCGGCTGGCGGCCGAGCACCCGTCCCGCCTTCAGGTCACCCATTGGCTCGAGTGCCTCCAGGGCCTTCCCTCCCGGGCCCAGCTGGCGGCCTGGGCCGCGCCGTTCGCCGACCGGGAGGCCTTCGTCTGCGGCCCCGGCCCCTTCATGGACGCTGTCGTGGCCGTGCTCCCGTCGGCCCGGGTCGAACGCTTCGACGTCGTGCAGGAGACCGTCGCCGAGGACGGCTCTTCGTCCACTGTAGAGGTCTCACTGGACGGCGTCCGCAAACGCTTGGCCTGGCCGTCACACCGCCGCCTGCTCGACGTCCTGCTCGACAACGGCCTCGACGCCCCCTACTCCTGCCGCCAGGGCCAGTGCAGCGCCTGCGCCTGCCGCGTTGCGCGGGGCGAGGTCCGCCTCCTGCACAACGAGGTCCTCGACGCCACCGACCTCGCCGACGGCTACGCCCTGGCCTGCCAGGCCCTCCCCGTCACCGACGAGGTCGAGATCACCTACGAGGACTAGTCCGAGACCACGGGCAGTGTCAGGCGCGACGGACACGCCCCGCCGCTGAAGACCGTCTGGTCGGCCGGGACCGTCGTGGTCGCCGCCCCGAAGGGATCACCGGTGTTCGGATTGCGGTCGTGTTGGGGAAAGTTGCTGCTCGACACCTCCAGCCGGACCCGGTGCCCGGCCGCGAAGCAGTGGCTGGTCGGCCACACGTTGATCGACAGCCGGTGCACCGTCCCCGGCTCGGCCGGCGCCGCCGGCCGCTGCTCGCCGTCCCGATACCGTAGGCGCACAATGCCGTCGGTCACGATGAATGCTCGCCCGTCGGGACGCACGTCGACCACCTTGGCGGTGAAGTCGGTGTCCGGCGCGGTGGTCGCCGCGAACAGCGTCACCGTGATCGGCCCGGTCACCGCCAACGGCTTCGCCAGCGGTTGCCCGGTGTAGACCAGCACATCGGCCCGGTCCTCGACCGCACTCTGCTCCACCGGGCCCTGCACGTAGTCCTGGCCCATCAGGCTGTGGCCGCCACGCGTCGGCGCCGGATCCGCCGGATCGTAGGTGTAGCGGTCGGCCGCGGCCTGCGCCGCGGGTTCGGGCCCGAGACAGTTCGGCGACATCAGGAAGAGATCGAGCGGCTCGGCCGGCGGCGGCCAGGATTCCCAGTGGCGCCAACGATTGGCTCCGGACATGAAAGCCCGGACCGGTGGCGTGGCCTCGATCCGCTCGCCCTTGAGATGGTGGTCGAAGAACTCCAGTGTCATGCGGGGCACGGTGTTGACCGCGTCCGGACCGAACTCCACATCGCCGACCGACGGCCCCCACCCGAAGTGGGTCCACGGGAAGACGACCAGGCGGCTGTCCTGTCGTGCCGTCCGGGTCGCCCCCGACGCGCGCAGCCCCGTGAAGTTCTCGATGCCACCGGTGAGCATGATGTCCCACCAGCCCTCGATGTTCAGGGCGGGCACGCGCACGTCGTGGTGGCGCCCGGCGATCCGCATCGTCTCCCAGTACGGATCCGCGGCGTCCGGATGGGCGATCCAGTCGAAGTAGTACGGCGCGACGCGCGGATCCTCGGGGCGCAGCGGCGGGAACGTGTTCAGCGGCAGATGCCACCGCCAGCGCTCCTCGAGCTCGGCCGCCCGGTCGAGCAGATCCGCGCCCAGGACCGGGTCGATCTTGCCGACCGCCCTGGCGGCCAGTTGGCCGAGCACCCAGGCGGTGGCGGTCCCGTAGTTGAACGCGCCGTCCTGGTAGATCGGGCTGCGCGGCGAGCTGAACGACATGGCCGGCACGATCGCGCCGAGGCTCGGCGGCGCCTCGACCGCGGCCAGCCAGCAGCAGGCGGCGAGGTAGGACATGCCGAACATGCCCACGCGTCCGGTGGATCCCGGCAACCGGGCCGCCCACTCGACCGTGTCGTAGCCGTCCCGTCCTTCGTCGCGCAGCGGGTAGAACTCGCCGCCGGACGCGCCCTGCCCTCGCACGTCCTGGGCCACCACGATGTAGCCGGCCTCGGCGAATTCGGCGGGATCCCCGGTGAGCGTCTCGAACACCGCGTCCCGCCCGTACGGGGTCCGCGTCAGCAGGACCGGGAAGTCGCCGCCGGCTCGCGGGCGGTAGACGTCGCTGACCAGGACGACACCGTCCCGCATCGGCGTCTCGACGCCACGTTCGACAATGGGAGTCATGCCACCAGTTCCCCTTTCAGTTCCGCCGCCACGCTAACGAAGCACGGCCGGGACCCCCACGCCATGAGCGAGCTCGGTGTAGATTTCCGCACATGATTCTCGTTGGAAACGAGGAGTCCAACACGATTGACGAGCTGGACGCGCGAATCATTCGCTGCCTCCAGCTGGCCCCGCGCACCGGCTTCGCCCGCGTCGCCGCCGTGCTCGGGGTGTCCGAGCCGACCGTGGCCCGCCGCTATCGGCGGCTGACCAAGGACGGGTCGCTGCGTGTGAAGGGCGTGATCGACCCGCGGGCGCTGGGCGAGAGCAGCTGGCAGGTCCGGGTCCGGTGCCGGCCGCAGGGCACCAACGCGCTGGCCCAGTCCCTGGCCGCGCGGGCCGACGTGGGCTGGGTGGCGATCACCGCTGGCGGTTCCGAGGTGTTCTGCGCCGTCCGCGCCCTGTCCGCCGCGCAGCGCGACGACCTGCTCGTGCACCGCCTGCCGCGCAGCACGCCCGTGCTCGGCATCGAAGCCGCCGTGATGCTGCACCAGTACACCAGCTACGTGGGGCACACCATCCGCGCGTTCCAGGACGTGTTGTCCGACAGCGAGATCGCCGCCCTGGACGCCGCCCCCGCACCGCGGAAACCCACCAGCCGCGTGCGTCTGGAGCCACACGACGAGGCGATTCTCGCCGTGCTCGCCCGTGACGGCCGGGCCAGCTACGCCGAGCTCGCCTCCGCCGCCGCCATCTCCGAGGGCCGGGCCGCCAGGGCACTGGCCGCGCTGCTCGCCCACGGCGTCGTCTCCGTCGATGTCGACATCGCGCCCGAGGTCCTTGGCCGCACCACCCGCACCGCGTACTGGCTGCGCGTCACACCGGCCCTCATCGACGCCGCCGGCGCCGCGTTCGCCGCCATGCCCGAAGTCACCTTCGCCGCCGCCATCTCCGGCCCGCACAACCTCTATCTCAGCGTTGTGGGCCGCGATCTCACCGCTGTCTACGCCTTCCTGCACCATCGTGTCGGCTCGGTCGACGGCGTCCGGTCCGTCGAGGTCTCCCCGATCATGCGCCAGGTCAAACAGGCGGGCTCGCTGATGGCCGGCGACCGCTTTGTCGTGTCCGACCACCTCTGACGCGGCCGACGCCTTCCTGGACGGCGTCCGCACCGCGTGGGACACCGCCGTCGTCACCACGATCGGCGGCACCGCCGCCGACATCGCCCGGGCCGAAGCCGTCCGGCTGGCCGAGGACAACGGCTGGCTGTGACCCGGCCTACAGCGCCTGGCGGGCCTCGGCCAGCAGCTCGACCTGCTTGAACCAGTCGCCGCCGGCGAAGCTGACCACCAGTTCCTCGGCCCCGGCCGCGAAGTGGCCGGCCATCCGGTCCGCCGCCTCTCGGCCGACGCCGGTGACCGGGATGGCCTCGGCCTGCTCGACCGGCATCTTGAATCCGTTGGCCAGGCTGGAAACCAGGGCCTGCCGGCTGGGCGCGCCGTCGCCGAGGGAGGCCACGACGCCGGTGGTGATGCCCGGGGTCGGCCGGCCGCGCTGCTCCGCGCCCTCGCGCAGGATCTGCCGTACGGCCGCCACCGAGGTGGGCGTCACCATCGACGGGAACCAGGCGTCGCCGTACTGCAACGTCCGGCGGATCGCCACCCGGCCCGCGCCGCCCACGATCACCGGCGGCATCGGCGAGCCCGGGGCCAGGGTGATCGTCGGGGTGCCCGGCAGGTGGCTCAGCTTCGTCGGCTTCCCGGTCACCAGGCCCGGCAGCACCGCCAGCGTCGCGTCGGTCAACCGGCCGCGATCACCCTGGGGAACGCCGACGGCCTGCCAGGAGGAGATCCCGTGCGGCGTGCCGCCCGAGCCCACGCCGAGCAGCACCCGGTTCCCGGAGATCTGCTGCAACGCCGTGATCTGCTTGGCCACCGCCGCCACCGGCCGCAACGGCAGGATCAGCACCCCGAACCCGACCCTGAGCTTTGAGGTCACCGCCGCCGCCGTGGTCAGCACCACCATCGCGTCCAGCATCGGCGTGCCCGACCCGACCACGATCTGGTCGCCGGCCCACACCGCGTCCAGCCCATGCTGCTCCGCGTGCCGCGCGAACGCGACCACGTCGCCCGGACTGCCGCCCCGACCCACGGTCGGCAGGAACACACCGACCCGCACGGACCGGAGTTTACCGGGCGGAAATCCGGGCCGTGACCGCCACGGTCGCGTACGGAAGGGTGAAGCCGTCGCCGAGGGCCGGGGCGACGCCGGCCAGGACCTCCGCACGCTGTCGGGCGGTGAGGCGGGTCATGCCGCCATGGGTGGGCAGCAGCTCCAGCCACTCGTCCCGGGTGTAGAAGCGTTCCCAGTCGTAGCGCCACTGCTCGGGCTCGTCGAAGCCGGCCTGCCGCAGGCCATCGGCGGTCCGGGTGAACTGGGCCTGATAGAGGTCGATCATGGAGCGGGCGGGGTCGACGGTGAACGGGTTGTCGGGCACGACCCGCCGGTAGACCTCGGCGAAGGCCTCGCCGATCGGCTGCGGCAGGTCGAAGACGTGCCAGAACGCGGCGACACGGCCCTGGGGACGCAGCACCTCGGCCGCCTTGGCCGCGCCGCGGACCGGATCGACCCAGTGCCAGGCGGTGCCCGAGACCACCGCGTCGAAGCGGCGGCCGCGGGGATCCCAGTCCTCGAACGTCGACACCTCGGTCTCGACCCCGGTCCCCCGGGCGAACTCGGCCATCCGGGCATCGGGCTCCACGCCGAGCACCGTGCAGCCCGCGGCCTGGAACTGCCGGGCCTCGATGCCCGTGCCGACACCGACATCGAGCAGGTCACGGCCGGGGCTGCCGGCGAGGATCCGGGTGATCAGGGCCTCGGGATAGGCCGGCCGGTTTCGGTCGTAACCGGCCGGGTCGACCCCGAACGACTCGGCCACCGCGCGAAAGGACTCTGAAGTGGGCATGCGCCCACCTTAGTGGGCGACTGCCCACTAGAGCCAGGGCTCAGTTGTGGGCGAGCACGAAGTTGTAGCCGGCCTCCTTGTGCTCGCCGCCGGTCGGGCAGCGGCCGGCGGTGGGATAGCCGTTGAAGAACAGCACGTAGCACTTGACGCAGAACCGCCAGGAGTCCTGGGCGGTCGGAGTCTGCGGCACGTCATGGGTGAGCACGTGGTTCACGGTGTCGGACGACGGGTTGTGGCCGGCGCCGGCCGGGCAGACGCCGTCGCTGGGGTAGCCGCGGTAGTACAGGCCGAGGCACTTGCCGCATTCCCACCAGTTGGCCTGCGCGTTCGCGTTCTCCGACACGTTGTACGGCAGCGAGAAGATGTAGCCGGCGTAGCTGTGCTGGCCGCCGGCCGGGCAGACGCCGCTGAAGTTGATGACGTTGCCGCTGAACAGGCCGTAGCACTTCGTGCAGAAACACCAGAGGCCGTCCATGGCGGCCGACGCCGTGCCCGCGAGCACGGTGGGCAGCGCGGCCACGACGGCGGCGCCGGTGGCGATCTTGGCGACCCGGGACAGGAAGGCGCGGCGGCCGGTGGTGTCGGTCATGATGATCATCATCGGATCGGCCGGGCCCCGGCCGACAGGGGGCGGACCCATGCACGGTCGGGAATGTTTCCCGGGCCGACCGGGAGCCCGTGACCAGAACGCGTGACCATGCGGCGAGGAGTCGTTGGATAGGGTCGTGCCGTGCCGACCGGAGTGCACATCCAGGACGCTCGCGCGCAGCTGTTCGACGCCGCCGAGCGGGTGTTGCTGCGCGACGGGCCGCACGCGTTGACCAGCCGGGCGGTGACGACCGAGGCGGGCGTGGCCAAGGGGGTGCTGCACCGGCACTTCGAGGACTTCGACGCCTTCCTCACCCAGCTGGTGCTCGACCGCATCGACCGGCTCGCCGAGCTGGCCCCGATCGCCGGCCTGGGGACGGTCGTGGACAACCTGACGGAGACGCTGACCCGGCTCTTCTCCTCGGTGGCGGTGGCGATCGTCGCCCTGATCACCTTCCGCGACGACCTGCGGCACCGCCTGCGCCAGGCCCGCGGCACGGGCGGCGTGCCGTTGGCGACCGAGGCGGCGGTGATGATCGGCGATTATCTGCGGGCCGAGCGGGAGCACGGACGCATCGCCTTCGACGCGGACGTCGACACCCTCGCGCCGACGCTGGTCGGCGCCGGGCACCTGCTGTTCGCCGACCGCCACGCCGGCCCGCCGGATCCGGAAGCGGTGCGGCGCATGGTGGTCACGGTGTTGGCGACGGCGTTGCCGTAGCCACCACCAGCTCGACGGCGTGGTCGAGCTCAGCCAGCTCCTGAGCGGACATCGTCGGATTGGCCCGGCGCATCCGCAATGCCGCCGGCAGCTCACTCACGGCGTCGACCGCCGGGGCGAACGCCCGCAACAGGTCGGCGGCCAGGTCGGCCAGCTCCGTGCCGCCCACCGCCACCTGCGCCAGGATCAGTGCCGACACGGCCGTGTCCAAAGCCGGCGAGCCCTCGGTGGTGTTGGACCAGTCGATCAGCACCGGCCCGTCCGGCCCGAGCAACACGTTGTCCGGGTGCAGATCCAGGTGCAGGACACGGTTCTCGGTTGTGCCGCAAGGAATCTCGTGCAAACGGCGGTGCAGGTCGACCATCGTGGCCGCGGCCTCGGCGGCGGTCACGTCGCCGAGGCACAGGGCGGTGAGCAAGCTCGGACCCTCGACCCGCTGCATGATCAGGTCGGATCCGGCGGCCTCGTACACGGTGGGCACGGGAAAACCGTTGCGGGCCAGGCGAATCATCACCTCGGCCTCGAACGAGGTGTCCACGATGTGACGGCTGCGGCGCAGCACCCGGCCGGAGCCGATGTCGTAGACGTCGGACTCACGGCCGGATGCCAGCAGCTGCACGGGTGGATCGTAGGCGATCAGCCCCGCACCAGGGGAAACAACGGCAGAAGGGCCCGGCCCCTCGTCTCGTTGACCAGTTCGGCGAGCACGATGTAGAAGGCGACTCCGGCCAGGACGATCTCGGCGTAGCCGGCGATGTGCAGGGCGGCGGACAGCGGGGCGCCGGCGGCGGAGGCCCCGAGGTAGGCCACGAGCAGGGACACGATGGTGAGGTCCAGCAGCAGGAAAGCGGTGACGGTCACGGCGTTGGTGCCCAGGCTGACGACGGTGAAGATCAGGGTGACGACCAACCAGGCGATCAGGAAGATGCCCAGCGACTGGGTCACCGTGTGGGCCGCCTGCGCGGCGACGACTTCCTTGGCGAGACCGGCATTGGCCGGCGCGGACATGACCGACTCGACGATGTGCGGGACGACGTAGACCTCGATGGCCGAGTAGCCGATCCAGAAGGCGCCGTACGCGGTGAGGAACGCGGCGGCGAACGTGGTCCCGGCGGCCAGGGCGAAAAATCCGGCCACCAGCTGGACGATCCCGCCGTAGAAGAACGTTCCGGCCAGGATGACCGGGGCGCCGGCCGGGCTGAGCACGCCGAGGGTGGCCAGGCCCAGCGCCAGCGAGCACCAGGCGAAGCCGGCGGCCCCGATGGGCAGGGCATGGCCGATGCGGGGACCGGCGGCGACGGCGGGAATGTTTCCGTTGGCAGGGGCAGACAGTGGGGGAGCCGACAACTCTGTCATGGCGGTTTTGGCCCTTCAGTCCACGATGCGGAATAGCTATTCCAGCGAGAATCGGACTGTAGCAGGGGTCACGCCCAAAGCGGACCAACTACTTCCCGTCACCGATCACACACGCACGTGAGTGGCTCACTTGACCGTGGAAGTCAAGTGAGCCACTCACGTGAACGGGTCAGCCGATGAGCTCTCGCTCGTGGCGCACCGGAAAAACGGCCTCCTCGTCGACATCGGGCAGCCCGTGGCGATTCCACCAGCGGGCCAACGGGGCCGGCGACCACCAGGCCCACTTGCCCAGCAACCGCATGGTCGCCGGCACGAGCAGGCCACGGACGACGGTGGCGTCGACGAGCACGGCGATGATCAGCCCGACGCCGAGCATCTTCATGAAGGTGATGCCGGAGATGAGGAACCCGCCGACGACCACGACGAGCAGCAACGCGGCGCTGGTGATGATGCGGGCGGTGCGTTGCAGGCCGACGGCGACGGACTCGGTCGTGTCGCCGGTGCGGACCCACTCCTCCCGCACCCGCGACAGCAGGAAAACCTCGTAGTCCATGGACAAACCGAAGGCGATGGCGATCACCAGCACCGGGAAGTCGACGTCGACCGCCCCCACCGGCACGAAGTTCAGCACCCCGGACAGCCAGCCGTCCTGGAAGATCAGCTTGATCGCGCCGAAGGAGGCCGACAGCGACAACAGGTTCATCAGCAACGACTTCAGCGGCAGGACCACCGAACCGAAGGCCAGGAACAGCACCACAAACGACACCAGCGCCACGAAAAGGGCCATCCACGGCAGCCCGGAACCGATCATCCGCACGATGTCCACGCGGGACGCCGGCATGCCGGTGAACGAGGCGCGGGCGCCGGGCGGCGCGGCGACGGCGCGAATGCCGTGGATCATGTCGGACGCGGCCACCGACATCGGATCGGCCTTGTACCCCAAGGAGATCCGGGCCAGATCGCCGGACGTGCCGGTGACCGCGGAGCTGGTCACCCCGGGCACCTCGGCCAGCCGCCTGGCAAAGTCCCTGGCCTGCGCGGAATCCACGGCGCCGGGGAACTCGACCACACCGGTGACGATCTTCGCCGGGTCGGCCGGGAACTGGCCGGCCATGATCTGCGTGACCGCGCGGGCGTCGGCGCCGACCGGCAGCACCCAGTCCCCCGGCCTGGCCCAGTTGACGCCGAAGAACGGGGATCCCAGGAACACCAACACAACCACGATGCCGACGGTGGAAGCGACCGGCCGGCGCATCACGCCGTGGGCGACCCGGTACCACCGGCCCCGGCTGACGTCGCCGGCCGGCCGCAGCCGCCGCACCCGCAGGGCGTTCACCCGAGGGCCCAGCACCCGCAGCAGCGCCGGCAGCACAGTGATCGAGCTGAGAGCCGCGAACAGCACCGTCGACGCGCCGGCCCAGCCCATGGACTGGAGGAACTTGGACGGGAAGACCACCAGGCCCAGCAAGGAGATCGCCACCGTCACGCCGGAGAACGCCACCGTCCGGCCGGCGGTGGCGACGGTCCGCCGCACGGCGTCGTCGGCCGAGCGACCGGCCGCCAGCTCCTCCCGGAACCGGTTGACCAGCAGCAGCGAGTAGTCGATGGCCAGGCCGAGGCCGAGGATGGACACGACGTTGATGGCGAACGTCGACAGGTCGGTCACGAGCGTGACGCCGCGGACCACGGCCAGCGAGCCGACCGCGGCCAGGATGCCGATCACCAACGGCAGCCCGGCCGCCACCGCGCTGCCGAAGATCACCACGAGCAGCATCAGCAGCACCGGGACCGACAGCAGCTCGGCCCGGGCGATGTCCTGGCCCACCTGCTGGTTGACCTGCTGGGTCATCGGGGTCATGCCGCCGAACCTCACGGTCAGCCCGGGCGCGGCGAAGCTGCCCTGGATGGCCTTGAACTGGGTGACGCGGGTCTGGTCGTCGGCCGAGGCCAGCTGCACGCCGACGTAGGTGGAATGGCGGTCGGCGGAGACGAAGGCGGCGGATCCCGTGCTCCAGAACGTCTCCAGCCGGGTCACGGTGGTCCGCGGCACGCGCGCGGCCGCCGTCCGCACGGCTTGGGCGAAGGCCGGATCGTCGACCGTGGCCGTGTCGCTGTGATAGACGGCGACCACGTCGGTGACCTGCCGCCCGAGCTGCCCGGCCAGCAGCGTGTCGGCGTGGCTGGACTCGCTGCCGGGGTCGTCGAAGCCGCCGCCGCCGGACAGCGAGCCCGGCGCGCCCGCGCCCCAGGCCCCGCCGACCAGGAGGAACGCGAGCGCGAGCAGCAGGACGAGGCGACGGCGGCGGGCGGCGAACGCGCCCAGTGCGGCGAACATCGGCTTCCCCCAATTGTGGCGAAATGTCTGATAGCTACACTATCTAATACTTGTATCGACACTATCCACTACCGAAAGCGGTGATGGCAAGTAAACTGTGTGGTAACCGAAGGATGGGAGCGCGCCGTGCGGATGACGGAGCTGAGCCGCGAGTCCGGCGTGCCGGTCCCGACCATCAAGTACTACATGCGGGAAGGCCTGGTCCCGCCCGGCGAGCGGACCAGTCCCAACCAGGCCCAGTACGAGCAGTCGCACGTGCGGCGGCTCAAGCTGGTGCGGGCGCTGATCGACGTCGGCGGCCTGTCCGTGGCCGCCGCCCGCGAGGTGCTGGACAAGATGAGCGCCGGCGGCGGCAATCCGCTCTACGCCGTGGGCAAGGCCCAGTACTCCACCACCACGCTGCGTGAGCACGTCGAGGACGACGCCTGGCACGAGGCTGTGGAGCGGGTCAACAAGCTCATCGCCGACCACGGCTGGCGGGTCGGCCCCACCAACCCGGCCCGCCGCGCCCTGGCCGACGTGCTGGCCACCCTCACCCGGCTGGGCCAGCAGGACCTCTTCGGCGTGCTCGACACCTACGCCGACGCCGCCGGCCGCCTCGCCGTCGACGAGGTCGGCATGGTGCAGGGCCTGGCCGACGCCGACAGCATGGCCGAGACCGTGGTGATCTGGACCCTGCTCGGGGACGCCATCATGGCCTCGATGCGCCGCCTGGCCCAGGAAAGCGTGGCCACCACCCCCAAGCCGCACTAACGGCTTGCGGGCGCGGGCTACGTTGGCCGCATGTCCTGGTCAGAGTGGATCACCGACGACTTCGCCGCCCCACCCGTGCCGGCCGCCGACCGGTTCCGCCTGGAACCCCTTGGGCCGCAGCACAACGAGCGCGACCACGCGGCGTGGACGAGCAGCATCGCGCACATCAGGGCGACGCCGGGCTTCGACGAGTGGACCTGGCCCCCGGCCGAGGGCATGCCGCTGGAAAGCAACCTCGCCGACCTGACCCGCCATGCCGCCGACTTCGCCCGCCGGGCCGGCTTCACCTACTCGGTCCTCGACGGCGACGACGTGATCGGCTGCCTCTACATCTACCCGACCCGGGACGACACCGCCGCGCGCGTGCACTCGTGGGTCCGGGCCGACCGCGCCGAGCTGGACAAACCGCTGTACGAGACCGTCTCCGCCTGGCTGGCGACCGCCTGGCCCTTCACCGCCGTGCGCTACGCCCCCAGGCCCTGATACGGGCAAGGGAGTGTGTCGGTCAGACCGTGGTCCCTCGCTGGTGTGGTGGATGGGCCTGGTTGTGCTTCGTGCGCCCGCGCCGCGCAGTTGCCAATGGGTGGGTTGTCGGTCGCGGCCGGCGCTGCCTTCGCGGGGGGCTGGCCGGGTGGGTGAGGGTGCCTCGCAGCTGATCCTTCACACAGAGTTAGCGATCAGGCATGACAAGCCGTCCGTTCAAGGGGAGCCTGGATCACCGCCTGATCGCGGCCGACTATGCTCGGCCACGGCACGCGTGGGTGCCAAGCGGGGCCACATCCCGGCTGGAGTGGCCACAGTCCGTCAGAGGGTTTGCGTAGCCCACCGCAGCAGTGCCTCCGTACTTCGTCGACGCACCAATCACGGGCGTCCTTGTCGTGCGCCGAGCCGGGCGGCCGCAGCGAGGGACATCATGACCCGAACCGAGTCGTTGACCGCGCGATTGATTCGGCTGCGCCGCACATACCCCCCGAGGTGCTTGCCCGCCGTCGACACCTCTGCGAACAGGACTCCATGAACACCGAGGACGAGCAGCACCCCGACGACCACATCAACCCGGCCCGCCTCGCCGCGCTGGCGAGCGGCTTGTGGTGCTTCTATACCGACGCCAACGGTGAGCAGGCCCAGTTGGCGATCAGCGTCCAGGACAGCGAACTGGTGCTGACCACCGCGACCGGCGAGGTGCTGCGGTTCACCGGCGCGCAGATCGGGATGCTGCTGACGAATCTGGAGGCTGCCACCGGTAGGTGATGTTTGTCTCGTATCTACGCGCACCCGTCCGACCACCAGGGTGGTGGCCCGGGCGGGTGATTGCGCGTTTCGCGACGCCGCCCGGTTCATGCGCTGACCGCTACCATCGATCGGCACAGCGTGACCTGCCGAGGGAACGGATCGATGGCGGGCTGCGTCGGAGTGGCAGTGGCAGGCGAGTCGTCGCCACGACCACTCCGTGGGGGTGCGTGGACGCGAGGGGAAGAGGGCGCGATGAGCGACCAAGGTGGGCAGGCGCAAACGCCGCCGACTCCGCAGGTGGGGGCCAGCCGCAGCCCGGCGATCCGGGAGGCGGCGATCCACGCTCTGTCGATGCACGTGTTCGGCGGAGTATCGCCCGGCGGCGGCAAGTTCACCATGGACATCGACCAGATGAACGCCTCCCTCAAGCAATGGAGCCAGTTCCTGGAAAAGCTCCAAGAGGACGCCCGAACGGCTCGACCCATGACGCAGGTGAAACCTGCGGGTAGCGATCTCGACGCGGCGGGAAAGTCGTTCGCCGATGGGGCTAACAGGTCCGGGCAAGCCTACGTAAACGCGAATCTGGCGGCACAGCGGTACGTCAAAGGGTACATTGACAAGCTGACCGTGGTGCTCAACGCTCACACCGAGGTCGACCAGTCGAACGCGCAGCAGTTCAATCAAATCAATCAGTCAAAAACCGGCCAGCCGGACCAGAAGGGCAAGTGACTGTAAGTGCGTCGTCGAAGCCGCAAGGCCATGTTCAGTCTCGCCGCGACGGCGGCCCTGGCCGTGGTCGCGACCGGCTGCTCTTCCCCGTCGACCGGAGGGACGCCGTCACCGCAAACCTCCACGCCTGCGACCTCGCTGCCGGCCGGCACGCCGCACGTGGCCAATCCGCTCGACACGTCCAAGGCTCAGGCCGCCCCGTGCAGCGTCATCACAGACCAGCAAATCGCGCAACTGGGTATCGTCGCCGACAAGAAACTGAGCGACGCTTCCCTGGGGCCGAGCTGTGACTGGCATGACACCTCAAAATTGCCGGCGATGCTCGGATTCGAAGTGCAATTCGTCACCTCGAACAAGTCCGGATTGAGTTCGCTCTACGAGCAGAAGGACTCGTTGCGCCAGGGTGGCTACTTCGAACCGGTGAACCCAATTCAGGGGTATCCGGCTGTGCTGTACGGGCAGGTTGAGGACCGCCCGGATGGAGCTTGCGGTATTGCGGTCGGGGTGAGTGACACTCTCGACTACTCGGTGTCGGTGAACGTCAACTCGGGGCCGAATGTGAAGACTCCGTGCGATGTGGCGGAGAAGATCGCGGACATGGTGATGACCAATCTCCGAGCGGGGGCGTGATGGGCGGAGGACTCGGTCCGGGTGACATCCACAACGCGGTGACCGCCGGGCCCGGCACCGGCAGCACCCAGGACGCACAGCGGGCCTCGGCGGCCCTGGCGAAGACCCATCTGGACCGCATCACCGATGTCGCGGCGCTGAAGGCGAGCCTGGGATCCGCGTGGTCTGGCGACGCCTCCGAAGCCGCCCAGTCCGGCACGGGTCCGCTGGAGGACTACCTGAAGACGGCGCAAACCGCGCTGAGCACCCACCAGGACTTGCTGTCCCGGCAAACCGACTCCTTCCACGTCGCCAACAACAGCGTCCACGACATCCCCAACGACCCGCCGTCGGCGTCGGTCATGGACGTGCTCAGCGACGCGAGCGGCGTCAGCCTGATCACCGGCGGCGGCTACATGAACAAGGTGCAGGACTGGTCCGACAAGGCCCACGCCAACGTCGCCGCCTACAACAGCTACGCCAACGCCTCGACCTACAACCACAACGGATTGCCGACCGACTACGGCACCCCGGGCGGGTCGACTTCGGACATCGCGCTCGCACCCACCCAGACACAGACCGGCGACACCGGTGTTGATGGGCCCGGCGGTTCGGGGCGTCACGTCGTCCCGAACACCGGTGGCGGCCCGGGTGCGCCGGGGTGGTCCCCTTCGCTCGGCGGTGGCGCTGGCGGTGTTGCCGGCGGGGGAAGCGGTCCCGGTGGCTCGGGAGGTCCGGGCACGCCCGGGTACCCGGGCGGCGGCGGGTCGACCAACACTCAAGGCTGGCCGGGCGGTCAGTCCTATCCGGGCGGCGGCGGTCTGAATCCGCCCGGCGGTGGCTCGGGTTCCGGCTTGGGTCCGGGTAGTGGCGGTGTGGACGGGTTCGGCGGCGCGTTCGGCCCGCTCGGCTCCGGCGGTGCGGGTGCCTCGGCCGGCGGCGCTGGCGCGCGGGGGTTCCGCTCGGGTGCCGGTGGCGTCGGCGGCACGGGATCGTCCGGCGGCCAGGCTGGCGCGGGTAACCGGGCAGGTGTCGGCGGCGTCGGCGAGGGCGGTCCGGGCGCGGCCGCCGCAGCTGGTCGCCCCGGTGCGGCCGGGGCGGCGGGCGCGTCGGGCATGGCCGGTGGCGGCGCTGGCCGGGGCGGCCGCAAGGAGGAGGACCGCGAGCACAAGTCCGCGGCCTACCTGGAGGACGACTACTCCGACGAGCTGGTCGGCAAGCTGCCGCCGACGGTGCCGCCGGTCATCGGCATGGACTAGCAGACACGAGAACGACACACCTGGGGGTTGGGCGTGCTGCGTGCGCGCGTCGAGTTGTCGATGGATGTCCTCACCGCGTTCTGGCGGTGGGAGGGCCTCGACCGGATGCCGCCGGTGCTGGTGTCCACCGTGGAATGGCTGGACGAGCAGGCCCGACGAGAAGCTGATCAGCGGGCGTTGGCCGAGCTCGCCGCGTGTGGCCTGGTGACCGCGGGCGTGGTCGCCGGGGAGCTGCGCGAGACGATCGAGGCGCTGACCCGGCCCGAGGTGGAGTTCTTCGGCTGGATCGGCGGCGCGCACCAGACGGTGGGGGTGCTGGGCGCCGCCTGCGGTCGCGAAGCGGTGTTGGTCGTGCGGTCCGGGCAGGCTGTGACGCTGTCGTCGGTGCGGCCGGACGCGGTGGCCGACGCAGTTGTGGCGCAGCTACCGCCGCTCGCGCCGGCGCAGGGCCGGTCGTTGAATGTGGCGGCCAGCGACCTCACCGGCGAGCGCGCCGCGGGTGGTGAGGAGGGGTTCGCCGGGTTCGGACAACAGGCCGAGGCTCAGGACGTGCGGGCGTTGCGCGCCCTGTTGGCGCAACCGGCGCTGGGCGGCGGCCAGCTGTATGTGGCGGTGCGTGGCCGGGACGGTCGTCGCCGGCAGTCCGGCAGTCCGATCACCGTGCGGGACACCGCCGAGGGCCGCTGGTTGACGCAGACCACGACCACCTCTGGCCAGCGATGGGTGATCACAGCACCGGGCAGTCCGCAGTTGCTGATGACCAAGTTGTACGAGACCTGGCGTGTGCTTTCCGACGCGGGTGACCGTTCGTGAGCAAGATCCACACCAACCCTGAACACCTCCGCCGATCCGGTGCCAAGCTGGGCACCTTCGGCGGGAAGCTGGCCGACGGCGGTCAGAAGCTGGAGTCGGCCGGACAGCGGCTGGTCTCACATGCCAGTGGGGACCGGTCCGGGCTCGGCAGCGTGATCAGCAAGGCGCTCGGCAAGGGCGTGCAGACCACCGGCAAGGTCTTCAACGAAGGCGGGCGCGTCGCCGAAGGCGCGGGCAAACGCCTGCACACCACCGCCGATCTGCACGAGCAAGCCGACGAGCACGGCGCCGGCCTGCTGAAGAAGCTGCACCCCGACACCAAGGGCGACATCGGCCCCAAGGGCAGAGGCAATCCACGTTCCCGCACAACGACATCGACGCCGAAGGGCCACGATTCCCGTGCGGAGCAACAACGCCGGTTGCGGGAGCAGTTCGGCGAGCCGAAGCCGGACAGTGACTGGATCAGCGGGCCGAACGCTCCGGTTGATGTGCACCCGGGACTCAAACCGGGGGCAGAGAAGTACGACGCCATCGTGAGCGGCCGCCGGCCACTACAAGGCGCTGAACTTGATCAGTTCAATGCGAAGTGGTCCGAAGGGCGTGATCCCCACAGCGGGTTCGAGCAGTACCGATATCCGACGGCCGAACACGGCCACCCCGAAGGCTTCCAATCACCAGACGACAAACACGCGGAATGGGTTCCTTCAGGCACACGGCTGGACCGGTTCGGCGCCGAGCGCGGCAAGTTCCTTGCCCCCGAGGGCGCTCCGTGGGAGGCGCGGGCGCTGCCGCCGTTCACGCTGGACGCGCCGTACCACAGCTACGAGGTCGCCCGCCCGTTCCCGGCGTGGGTTGGTCCTGCTGCCGGCTGGTTCGACCAGGCCGGCGGCGGTACCCAGTACTACCTGGGACAATACAGCGTCAAAGACCTTCTCGAAAAGGGCTACCTCAGGGAAGCCACCGGCGATGACTAGAGGCCAGAATGAACACGCGGGACCTGATCTCAGACCTGAAGTACATCGGACTGCCGGCGACGGAAATCGTTGTCGGTGGGATCGGGGACGAGCGCTACTGCGTCCAACAAACCGCCGATGGTCAGTGGGAGGTGTTCTACTACGAGCGTGGCCAGAAGAACCAACACGTGGTGGTCCCGACTGAGCACACAGCGTGCATGTACCTGTTTGGCGTTCTCGCACACGAGCAGGTGATGTTCAAGAGGCTGGTTCTGCCGGAGTGACCCGACCAGTCCTGGCACGCCCCGACAAGGCGAGGTGATCATGGACGAGCCTACGCCCTGGACCTGCCTGAGGACGTTCGCGCTGAGCTGGACGCGATGTCTCCGGAGCGCCGGCACGAGTGGTTGGATCGGTTGCACGCCCAGCACGGGGCCCAGGTCCAGTTGAAGGAGGCCATGCTGCTCGCGGCCGCGAGAGTGGATGGAATCGCAGTGAAAGGGCCTTCCTGGCGTTCGGGGAGGAGTGGCGGCGGCCGTCGGAGGGGGTGATGGCGGCCGCCGCCCGCGAGCGACCGCGCTACCGCCGACGGTGCGCCGGGTCGCTGAGTGCCGGGTGGGACCAGCCGTCGTCGGCGGCGTTCAGCGTGACCCCGGGCGGCACGATCTCGTCGATCCGGTCGAGCACGTCGGCCGGCAGCCGGACGTCGGCCCCGGGCAGTTGGCTGTCGAGGTGCTCCATGGTGCGCGGCCCGATGATCACCGACGTGACGGCCGGGTGGGCCAGCACGAAGCCGAGGGAGAGCTCGATGAGCGTGAGCCCCGATTCCTCGGCCAGCTTGGCCAGCGCGTCGGCGGCGGCCAGCTTGCGCTGGTTTCCCTCCACCGCCAGGTCGTACCGGTCGGGCAGCATGACGGTCCGCCGGCTCTCGGGCACGTCGCCGATGCGGTAGCGGCCGGACAGCCAACCGCCGGCCAGCGGGCTCCAGGTGAGCACGCCGAGCCCATAGCGCTGGGCCACCGGCAGCACCTCAGCCTCGATGCCGCGGGCCAGGATGGAATAAGGCGGCTGCTCGGTGGTGAACCGCTCGTACCCTCGCCGCTCGGCCGCCCACTGCGCCTCGACCAGCATCGACGCCGGGAAGGTGGACGTGCCGATCTGGCGCACCTTTCCCGACCGCACGAGGTCGCTCATGGCGCCGAGCGTCTCCTCGATGTCAGTGTCGAGATCGGGCCGGTGCACCTGGTACACGTCGATCCAGTCGGTGCGCAGCCGCCGCAGGCTGTTCTCGACGGCCGTCATGATCCAGCGCCGCGAGTTGCCGCGCTGGTTGGGGTCCTCCCCCATCGGGTTGTGGAACTTGCTGGCCAGCACCACCTTGTCCCGGGCGCCGGTCTTCTCCAGCACCTGCCCGACGATCTCCTCGGAGCCGCCCCAGGAGTAGACGTCGGCGGTGTCGACGAAGTTGACCCCGGCATCCAGGGCGCGGCCGATCATGGCCGCGGACTCGTCCAGTTCGGTGCCGCCCCAGGGGCCGAACATCATGGCCCCCAAGCAGATCGGGCTGACCTTGATGCCGGTCCGGCCCAGCGGTCGGTAGTCCATCTCGGGAAGTCCTTTCACGAAGTCAGACGGCGACCGGTTCACGCGTGGCCACGGGATCGGGCTCGTCGTCCTCGCGGATGCCGTGCCGCCGCCACCAGCGGGCCATCGGCGCGGGCGCCCACCAGGCCCACTTGCCCAGCAGCCGCATGGTGGCCGGCACGAGCAGGCCGCGCACGATGGTCGCGTCCACCACGATCGCGATGACCAGGCCGACGCCGATCATCTTCATCAGCGTCACCTGGGAGAGCACAAAGCCGCCGGTGACCACGACCAGCAGCAGCGCGGCGCTGGTGATGATCTTCGCCGTGCGCTGCAGGCCCAGGGCCATCGACTCGGTGGTGTCGCCGGTCCGAGCGTACTGCTCCCGGACCCGCGAGAGCAGGAAAACCTCGTAGTCCATGGAAAGCGCGAAGGCCACGGCGACGATCAGCACCGGGAAGTTGATGTCCACCGCCCCCACCGGCACGAAGTTCAGCGGCCCGGACAGCCAGCCGTCCTGGAAGATCAGCTTGATCGCGCCGAACGAGGCCGACAGCGACAACAGGTTCATCAGCAACGACTTCAGCGGCAGGACCACCGAACCGAAGGCAAGGAACATCACCACAAAAGACACGAGTGCGACGAACAGGGCCAGCCAGGGCAGCCGCGAGACGATCATCTGCTGAATGTCCACACGGGACGCCGGCATGCCGGTGAACAGGGCCTGGCTGCCGGCCGGCGGCGACACCGCGCGGATGTCGCGGACCATGGTCTCGGCCGGCGGGGACATCGGGTCCATGGTGTAGCCCAGGGTCACCCGGGCCAGGTTTCCGTTGCTGCCCGTGACTTTCGCGCTGGTCACGCCGGGCACCGCGCCCAGCCGCTGCGCGAAGTCGGCCGCCTGCGCGGTGTCGGCCGCGCCCGGGAACTCCACCACGCCGGTCACGGTCTTGGCCGGGTCGGCGGTGAACTGGCTGCCCAGCACCTGCGTCACCGCGCGGGCGTCGGAGTTGACCGGCAGCACCCAGTCGCCCGGCCGGGCCCAGTTCACGCCCAGGAACGGCGTGCCCAGCAACAGCAGCACCACCACGATGCCGACCGTGCTGACCAGCGGCCGGCGCATGATCGCCTGCGCCGTCCGGTACCAGCGGCCCTGCCGCTCGTCGGTCACCTGCGCAGCAGAACGCCGGCGTGGCAACGGAATCCGCAGCGAGTTGACCCGCGTGCCGACGACCCTCAGCAACGCCGGCAGCACGGTCAACGAACTGATCACCGCGAACAGCACCGTGGCCACGCCGGCGTAGCCCATGGACTGGAGGAAGCGCGACGGGAACAGGGCAAGGCCGATGAACGAGATCGCCACCGCCAGGCCGGAGAACACCACGGTGCGGCCGGCGGTCGACACCGTTCGGCGCACCGCCGCCTCGACCGTGCGGCCGGCGGCCAGTTCCTCCCGGAACCGGTTGACCATGAGTAGCGCGTAGTCGATGGCCAGTCCCAGTCCCAGGATCGTGACCACGTTGATGGCGAACGTGTAGAGGTCGACGAAGTACATGACGCCGCGCAGCACGGCCAGCGAGCCGACCGCGGCGGTGATGCCGACGGCCAGTGGCAGCGAGGCGGCGACCAGGCTGCGGAACATCAGGATCAGCAACAGGAACAGGATCGGCAGGGACACGCCCTCGGCCAGCCCGATGTCCCGCGAGGTCTGGGCGTTGATCTGGTCGATCATCGCGGTGTAGCCGCCGAAGCGGACCTGGAAGCCGGGCGCGGCGAAGGAGCTCTTGATCTGGCGCAGCGCGGTGATCCGGCTCGGGTCGTCGGTGGTCCTGAACTGGACCTCGACGTAGGTGGAGTGTTTGTCGGCCGAGACGTAGGCCGGGTCGTGCGTGGTCCAGTAGCTGTCGAGCCGGGCCAGCCCGGCCCGCGGCACCCCGGCCAGCGCCTGCTGGACCGGCCCGGCGAACTGCGGGTCGTCCACGGTGGCGTTGGGGTTCTCGTACAGCACGACGACATCGGCGCCCCCGGTGCCCAGCGGGCCGGCCAGCAGGGCGTCGGCCCGGCTGGACTGGCTGCCCGGGTCGTCGAAGCCGGCCGAGCCGGAGAAGCCGGAGAACGCGCCGGCGCCGAAGATCCCGGCGAACACCAGGAAGATCAGGGTACCGATCAGCACCCAGCGCCGCCTGGCGACGACAAACGCACCCAGCGCAGAGAACATGATCTCCCCTAACGTGCGGCTGGTAGTTAACATATCCACTATCGGTACCTATACTATCCACATTGCCCGCGGGGGTGCGCAAGGTTCCTTCGGCGCCAGTTCACGCGGATGGCCCACGGGCACCGACACCTGGAGGAGCGATGTCCAAGCGGGGAGCCGGGCTGCCGACCTTCCTGATCACCGGTGTGGCCGCGTTCATGGCCTCGCTGGACAACCTGGTGGTGACCACGGCGTTGCCCACCATTCAGCGGGACTTCCACAGCTCGCTGTCCACCCTGGAGTGGACGGTCAACGCCTACACCCTGACCTACGCGGTGTTCCTGCTGACCGCGGCCCTGCTGGGCGACCGGTTCGGCCGGCGGGCCACCTTCGTCGCCGGTCTGACCGTGTTCACGCTGGCCAGCGCGCTGGCCGCCACCGCCGACTCGATCGGCACGCTGGTCGCCGCCCGGGCCCTCCAGGGCGCCGGCGGCTCGGTGATCTTCCCGCTGGCGCTGACCCTGCTGGTCAACGCCGTCCCGGAGCGCCGCCGCGGCATGGCCATCGCCGGCCTGTCCGGCATGAGCGGGCTGGCCATCGCGCTCGGCCCGGTGGTCGGCGGCCTGATCGTGCAGTTCGGCGACTGGCACTGGATCTTCTGGGTCAACGTGCCGATCGGCGTGCTGCTGGTGCCGCTGGCCATGCTGTGGCTCAGGGAGAGCCACGGACCGCACGCCAAGCTGGACGTGCCGGGCACGCTGCTGGTCACCGGCGGCCTGCTCGGCGTGGTGTACGGCCTGATCGGCGCCGGCGAGAACGGCTGGGGCGACCCGCTGGTGCTGGTCTCGGCGGTGGCCGGCGTGGCACTGCTGGTGGCGTTCGCGTTGTGGGAGAACCGGTCCCGCTTCCCGGTCGTGCCGCCGATGTTGTTCCGCACCAGGGGTTTCAGCCTCGCCAACCTGGTCGCGCTGCTCCAGCAGGGCGGCATGTTCGGGGCGGTGTTCCTACTGATGCAGTACCTGCAGAACGTGCTGCACTACTCCGCCCTGACGGCCGGGGCGCGCACACTGCCGTGGACGATCATGCCGCTGGTGGTGGCCCCGCTGGCCGGCATGCTGGCCGAACGGGTCGGCGTGCACCGGCTGATGGTGCTCAGCGGCGTGGTGCAGGCGGTGGCGCTGGCCTGGCTGGCGCTGGTCAGCGGGCCGACCATGAACTACCTGGCCGCGCTGCCGGCGCTGCTGCTGGCCGGCGTGGGCATGGGCATCTTCTTCGCGCTCAGCGCCCGGCAGACGCTGGACTTCACGCCGCCGGCCTTCGACGGCGTCGCCGCCGGCGTGAACAGCTCGATGCGCCAGGTCGGGGTGGTGCTCGGAATCGGCGTGCTGGCGGCGGTCTTCTCCAGCGTCGGCGGCTACGGCTCGACCCCGGCGTTCGTCGCCGGCCTGCACGCCGCGCTGTGGGTCGGCGTGGCGATCCTCGCGGTGGCAACGGTTCTGTCCGTGCTGATGCCTCGGACCGCCACCCGCCAGGCCGCCGCGGTCGCCGAGCCGGTGCCGGCCTGACAAGACAATGCCGCCAGGACGTCGTCCTGGCGGCATTGTCTTGTCCCGTCCGACCGGCAGTCAGACCAGCAGGATGCACGCCGGGTGCGGCACGGCCACCGGCTCCCCCGCCGTCTCCAGCCTCGCCCCGTCCAGGCGCAGCGTCACCAGGGTGCCGGCCAACTGGTTCACCGCGAACAGCAGGTCGCCGTCCAGGGCCAGATCCCACGGCAGCGTGGTCACCGGCACGCCCAACTGCTGATGCCCCACCAGATCCAGGCCCCCAGGCCGGACCGTGAACACCGCGATGCTCTCGTGCCCGCGGTTGCCGACGAAAACCTGCCGGCCGTCGCTCGACACGACCAGCGCCGACGGGGCGTTCCACGACTGGGTGTTGGGCGGCAGCGTCGACACCGTGGACAACACCGACAGCGTGCCGTTCTCGGCCTCCCAGCGGCACACCGTGATGGTGTTGTCCAGCTCCCCCACGACATACACGTGCTCGCCGTCCGGGTGGAACACCAGCGCCCGCGGGCCGACTCCGGAGCCGACGCGGTACTGCCCCTGCGCCACCAGCTTTCCGGTCGTCACATCGAGCTGGTAGACGTGCACGTGGTCGTCGCCCTTGTCCGGCACCAGCAGCCACTCGCCGGTCGGATCGGGCACCACGGCGTGCGGGTGCGGGCCGGCCTGCCCCATCGGGTTCGGACCGGATCCCTTGTGCTGCACGACATCGGTCACCGCGCCGACCATCTCGTCGTCGCCGAGCTCGAACACCGCCACCGTGCCCGAGTCGTGGTTGGCGGCCAGCAGATGCCGGCCGGCCGGGTGCACGGCCACGTGCACCGGACCGGCGCCCTCGGTCGAGCGGGTGCCCATCCGGGTCACCGAACCGCCGGCGCCCAGCCGCAGCACGTGCACATGGCCGTCGGCGACATTGCTTGCGGCGTAGACGGTTCGGCCGCTCGGCGAGGCCGCGAGATGGAACGCGTTGGGCACGTCGACGACCGCCTCGGCCGTGCCGAGCAGGCTCATGTCCAGGTCGAGGGCGACGCTGTGCACGGCGGCCGACGGGGTGTCGGTGCCCGCGTAGCCGCCGACGAGCAGCCGCGTCGGGCGGCGCAGATCAGTCATGGCTCATTCCTCCGGTGAGGCCAGGGCGACCAGCGCCCTGGATCTGGTCAGTACCTTCTGTCCCTGGCAGGTCACGGTGATGTCGACGCGGACCCGCGCATCGGCCAACACCTCGGCGACCACCGCGTTCACCACCAGCTCCGCGCCGTGCTCGTCGTCGGGCACCACCACCGGGCGGGCGAACCGGCCGGTGCACTCGACAACGCCGCCGAGGCCGCCGGCCCAGTCCGTGACCGCCCGCATGGCCACCGCCAGGGTGAGCATGCCGTGGGCGATCACGTCGGGCAGGCCGGCCGCGGCGGCGGCTCGGTCGCTCCAGTGGATGCGGTTGAAGTCGCCGGCCGCGGCGGCGTAGCGGATCAGGTCCAGGCGCGTGATCCGTTGCCGCAGCTCGGGAAGCTTTTCCCCGACGGTCACGGCGCTCATTGCGCGGCCCTCGGGCAGACGATCACCGAGGTGCCGGTGCAGACCGGTTCATCGTCCACAGTGGATACTCTGCTGGACAGCGTGAGCACGTCGTTGCCGCCGACGTCGTCGACGCCGGCCACCCGCACCGTCACGGTCAACCGGTCGCCGGGCACGATCGGCCGGTGGTGCTCGAACCGCTGGTCCCGGTGCAGCAGCCGGCCCGCGTCCAGCCCGAGCCCCGGGTCGAACATCACCCGGAACTCGGCGTTCATCGTCAGCAGCACGGCAAAAGTCGGCGGGGCGACAAGATTCTCCGCCGGCGGCGTGCCCCCGGTGGCCCGCACGAACTCGCGGATCTTCTCCCGGCCCACCTCGTACGGCTCGGTGGCCGGGAAGACCCGGCCCAGAAATTCGGTGTTGAGCCCCATCGGGTCCTCCCGGTCGGCCGTTTTATGTCATGAAGGGCCCCTTCCTGACGTTGAACGTCATGAAGGGGCCCTTCCTGACGTTCAACGAGAGGTTTGGTCCCTTGATCTTGGTGGGCTGTTGTCAGTCGATGAAGGGGACGCCGCAGGTGCCGTCGATCAGGGGCATGAAGCCGTGGTCGGCCACCTGGGCCTTGGCCCACGGGTCCCGGCACAGCCAGCTGTCCTGGCCCACGAACAGGTTCTTGGTCTTCGCCGGCAGCGAGCCGTCGGCGTCGCGCATGACCACCACGTACTGGTGGGTGTGCACCGGGAAGTTCGGGATCCCCGGCGCCTGGCCGATGTTCAGCTCCACCCGGTGGCTCTTCGGGTTGTACACGGTCGGCGGCACCCCCGCGATGTCCCGCAGCGTCAACGATCCGTGCTCGTCCTGGTGGTGGTACTCGGTCTGCGCCAGGTACTTGCCGATGGAGTAGAAGACGATCGCGTTCGGGTCGCCGGCCACCTGCGGGTCGTTGCCGCTGTCCTGCTGCACACCCTCGCCCACGCACGGCCCCGGCGCGTCGATGCCCAGACCCGTCTTGAGGAAGCCGAGAATGCCCACGCCCACATCGGGCAGCAGCGGCTTGATGGTGGCGTGGCTGGCGCCGCCGACCTGGTCCCAGGTGGTGACCTTGCAGGTCAGGATGGCCGCCATCTGCGGCGGGGTCATGGACTGCGGCGCGTTGCCGTTCGCGTTGGCGGCCCAGGTGATGCCGTCGCTGGCGAAAGGCAGGAACTGCAACGCCTTCGGGTCGGTCGGCTGCTTGTCCCGGGTGCCGCGGGCGTAGTCAAGGCACGGCTGGCCGCTCGGCAGCGTCTGCCGAGCGGCCAGCGCGGCGATGCCGGCCGACGAGCCGTCCGGACGGGCGATCGGCGCGCAGCCACGCTTCGGGGTCAGCGGGCTCGGGCCGCTGGAGGCGTAGCTGTAGAACCGGCTGCCGCCGGGGTGTTCGGCGTTGTAGACGTCGCCGAGGCCGTCGAACAGGGTCTCGGACATGTCGCCGCCGACGCCGACGATGTCGGTCGGCCGGGGCGCCGGCCGGTGCTCGGGGTGCGCGTCCGCGGGGGCGGCGGTGGCGACCGCGGCGGCCAGCGCCGCGGCGCAGGCCAGCGCCCTGGTGGTGGTGTGCACGGGATTCCTTTCGCTGGAACGCAGTTAGAAGATCCCCGGGCCGGGCGTGAGGATGTTGTGCGGGTCGTAGCGGCGCTTGCGGCGCACCAGCTCCGGCCACAGTGGACCGTAGTGGCGCTGCCAGTCCTGCCGGTCGAACTCCAGCGAGCCGATCGGGTACCGCACGCCGCCCAGCTGCCGGGCCCGGTCGAACAGCCGCCGGTTGCGGTCCAGCATCCGGCGGGCGAAGGCCGGGTCCGGGCCCGGTTTCGCCGAGGAGGTCAGGATGTCGAACAGATAGACCCAGTCGCTGCCGTCCGGCGCCGGGACGCGGAAGAACGGCCGGGTCAGGTCGGAGCGGCGGATCCGGAACACGAAGCCGACGCCGGTGGCCCCGAAGTCCTCCGGGGTCATGGTCGGCATCACCTCGCCGACGTACCGCTCCACCGTGGAGTCCGGCATGATCACGTCCTGCCACGGCTTGATCAGGTTGTCCCAGTCGTCGGTGTCGCGCCAGCGCTGGATGATCGGGTCGTAGCGCTCGGCCCACTGCTGGTAGGTGCAGTTGACCACGGTGGCCTTGGACAGCGGCTGGCTGATGCCGCGCAGCAGGTGCGCGTCGTCGGGCGTCGCGCCGTCGTCGTAGAACGTCATCGCGTTGAGCTGGTAGGGAATCTTGCCGTTGGTCAGCGTGAACAGGTTGTAGACGCCGTCCAGCTCGCCTCGGTCCACCAGCAGCCGCAGATCGGCGAAGAACTGGGTGTTGTCGGTGTAGTAGAACTGGTAGATCCGGGCGTGCTGGTGGGCCTTGACGGTGCGGACCGTGGCCCGCACGATCAGCCCGCACTGGCCCATGCCGGCCAGCGCCGCCTCGAACAGCTCCCGGTTGCGCGTGGCCGAACACTCGACGAGCTCGCCGGTTCCGGTCACCACCTGGAGTTTGCTGACGGTGTCGACCTGCACGCCGGTGTCGTTGCGCGCGCCGAAGCCGCCCATCGACAGCGTGCCGCCGACCGACAGGCCCACGTAGGTGGTGGTCAGCGGCACGGTCAGGCCCTGCGGCAGGCCGGCCCGCACGATCTCCCGCCACAGCACGCCACAGTCCACGTCGGCGCCCTGCGGGCCGACCGAGTGGATGGTGGCCAGCGAGCGGCTCTCGATCAGCAGGCCCGAGGTCAGGCCCTGGCCCTGGGTGCTGTGGCCCTGGCCGCGCATGGACACCTTGATGCCGTGCTGGCCGCAGAACCGCACCATCTTCTGGATGTCCGCCACCGAGCCCGGCTTGAGCACCGCCAGCGGCAGCTGCTTGGCGACCCGGCCCAGATCCACCGAGTCGGCCATCCTGGTGTCCACGTCGAAGTGCAGGGCGCCGTCCAGCCGCGGCAGCCGGTCGAACGGGGTCGCCGCGGCCGCTTCGGCCGAACTGACCCACATGCCCGTCGCCGGGGCGAATCCCACGATCGCCACGCCCGATCCGAGTCGGGCGAGAAACTGTCGTCGAGTGACCATGTTTCGAACCGTAATCCCCGAATTCCGTTGCCACACCGGACCATTAGTGACATTGCCGGGTCCCGTTGGGGGAATCCACCGTGACCCTTGCCTTGCCTTGCGTTGCGTTGCCCTGGGCCGTGTCCCTGTGCCGTATCCCTGGGCCGTGGCCCTGGGCCGTTCTTGTGCCGCCCTCGTGTCGCAGGGGAATCCGGCGGGGCTCTGTGGCCCCGCCGGATTTCCTTGCCGTGGCGGCTAAGCCAGCTCCACCAGCACGCGCGGCATGGTCAGCACCCTGGCATCGCCCAGTCGCACCGAGACCGACAGGCGGACCAAGGGTGCGCCCAGGATGTCGACCACCGCGGCGGACGCGACGATGTCCGCGCCCTCGCCGGTGTTCGGCATCGGCACCTGTCTCGGGAACCGGCCGCCGAAATCGATGACCGCCGCCGGGTCGCCGGCCCAGTCCGTGACCATGGTCAGCGCCAGGCCCATGGTGAACATGCCCTGCACGATCGGCGTGGCCAGGCCGACCTCGCGGGCCAGCGTGTCGTCGTAGTGGATCGGGTTGTAGTCGCAGGAGGAACCGGCATAGCGCACCAGGTCCCGGCGGTGCAAGGTGAACGAGCGGTCGGGCCCGATCGGTCCGAGCTCGACGCCGGCGTGCGGGCGGCGGCCGGTCACGGTGGCGGTGCTCATGCGCGCTCCTCGGGGAAGGACACGAAGGTCGAGGTGGCGGTGGAGACCAGCTCGCCGCCGGCGTCGGTGATCCGGTCCTCGAAGTGCAGAACCTCGTTGTCCCCCAGGTATTCCACGTCGGTGACGCGGATCGCCACGGTCAGCCGGTCGCCGGCGTGCGCCGGGCGGCGGTGGGCGAAACGCTGCTCCCGGTGCACCAGCCGGCGCGGGTCCCCGATGCCGAAGGACGGGTCGTAGACCAGCTTGCGCTCGGCCTCCAACGATATGATCATCAGGAAGCTGGGCGGGGCGATCACGTCCGGGTGGCCCAGCGCCCGCGCCGCTTCCGGGTCGTGATAGGCCGGGTTGTCGTCGCGCAGCGCCTCGGCGAACTCGCGGATCTTCTCCCGGCTCACCTCGTACGGTAGGGCGGCGAAGACCTCGCCGACCATGCTCGGGTTGATGGCCATCCCGGCTCCCCTCTCTGTCTGCCCCCGATTCTCGCGTCGGCGGCGCCGGCCGCGCTGTGCCACTTCGAACCCCGGCCGTACCTCCTTGGACACATGCGACACGTCCCTTGGGGACAAGCCCGTTGTCCCGGGTTCCGTCGCGTTGCTAGAAAAGCTGCGTCGATCCGGGAGCAGGTCTCGTTGGGGGGACGTCATCCGGAGGACACCAACCAGAGTGGGGGCTCTATCCATGTTCGGCTTCACCGTTCTCGGGCCGCTGGCCCTGCGCGGCGGGCAGGACCCGTACGCGCCGCGAGGCCCGAAGGTCCGCAAACTCCTTGCCCTGCTGTTGTTACGCCCCGGCAACACGGTGGACATGTCCACAGTGGCCGAAGAGCTGTGGGACGGC
Source organism: Kutzneria sp. NPDC052558 (assembly GCF_044547355.1). NCBI lineage: Bacteria > Bacillati > Actinomycetota > Actinomycetes > Pseudonocardiales > Pseudonocardiaceae > Kutzneria > Kutzneria sp. NPDC052558. The sequence continues at coordinate 112,059 of NZ_JBIUAG010000016.1, read as the reverse complement.
AACCCGCCGCGCACCGAGCTGGCGACCATCCGCACGCACGTCTACCACCTGCGCACCCTGTTGGAGCAGCAGGGATCCGGCGCCGACCGCATCGAGCTGCTCAGCACCCTGCCCGGCGGCGGCTACGCGCTGCGGATCGATCCGTCCCAATTGGACGCCACGGTCTTCACCCAGCTCCTCGACCGCGGCCGTGGCCTGCTGGCCGAGGGCCGCGCCGACCGCGCCGCCCAAACCCTGCGCTCGGCATTGGCGCTGTGGCAGGGGCCCGCGCTGAGCAACATCGTGCCCGGCCGTGTCTTGTCGCGCTACGTGGCACAGCTGGACGAGCTGCGCATCCGTGCCCTCGAACTCCGAGTCGAGGCCGACATGCGCCTGGGCCGCCACCGTGAACTCGTGTCCGAGCTCCGTGGCCTGGTGTCCGTCGATCCCCTCAACGAATGGCTGCACGCTCAGCTCATCGACGCCCTGCGGCGCTGCGGTCGCCGTGGCGAGGCCCTCGACGCGTACCGCACCCTGCACACCGTGCTCGACCGTGAGCTCGGCATCGAACCGTCCGCCGAGCTCAAGCGCCTACAGTACGAGATCCTCGCTGCCGGCAGCCTGAGCCGGATCCCGCGGCCCGCCTTCGCCGAGACCCTCGGCGCCCAGGCCGGGTGAACCCGTTGCTGCACAACCAGGAGGAGGGCCCGTGAGAGTCGACTTCCACGGCGTGACCACACCGCCCGACGTGTTCGCCGGCTGGGCGCGGGAGGTCGAGGAGGCCGGCTACGACTCCCTGTGGATGTCCGAGACCCGGCACGATCCCTTCATCGGCCTCACCGCCGCCGCCCTGCGCACCGAACGGGTCGCCATCCGCACCGGCCTCGCCGTGGTCTTCGCCCGCAACCCCATGACCACCGCGATGCTGTCCAACGACCTGCAACTCGTTTCCGGTGGCCGGTTCAGTTTGGGAATCGGATCACAGCTCAAGACCCACATCACCCGTAGGTTCAGCATGCCGTGGGACAAGCCGGCGGCACGGATGCGGGAGTACGTGCGGGCACTGCACGCCATCTGGGACTGCTTCGAGACCGGTGGCCGGCTGCGCTTCCGTGGCGAGTTCTACCGGCACACCGTCATGAGCCCCTTCTTCAACCCCGGCCCCAACCCCTTCGGGCGGCCCCGGATCCTGGTGGCGGGGGTCGGACCGCTGATGACCGAACTGGCCGGGGAACTGGGTGACGGGTTCCTCGCCCACATCATCAGCACCCGGCGACTACTGGAGGAACACACCCTGCCGGCCTTGCGGGCGGCTCGGGAGAAGGCCGGCCGGTCGATGGAGGGGTATGAGCTGCACGCCACTCCCATCGTCGCCACCGGATCCACCGAGGAGGAGCTTCGGGCCGAGGTGGAGCGGGCCAAGGTCGAGATCGCGTATTACGCGTCGATTCCCAGCTATGCGCCGGTTCTGGAGCTACACGGGCTGGAAGACCTACGCGACGAGCTCCACCGGCTGGCGCACCTCGGACGTGGCGACGAAGTCGTCGACGTGATCGACGATGAGGTCGTGGAGACGTTCGCGATCGTCGGCGAGCCGGCAGTGGCGGCGAAGAAGATCCACGACCGGTTCGACGGAATCGCGACCAGTTTGGCGTTCTTCCGCCAGCAAGGGGGGACGCCGGAGGCGTGGCGGCCGCTGTATGAGGAGCTGCGGAAGCTTCAGGCGACTGCTGGGTAGTTGGGGTTTTGAGGTTGGAGGTTTTGGGGTTTGGGTTTTGGGGTTTTGGGGTTGAGGGTTTTAGGGTTTTGGGGTTGAGGGTTTTGGCTTTAAGGTTGGGGTTGAGGATTTCGAGGTTGGGGGTTGAGGATTTCGGGGTTGGGGGTTTTGGTTTTGGGGTTGGAGGTTGAGGGTTTCGGGGTTGGGGGTTTTGGGTTTTGGGTTGAGGGTTGAGGGTTTTGAGGTTGGGGGTTTTTGGGTTTTTGGGTGTTTGGTGTCAGGCAGCCCCTGTGCTCGCTCAGGCGAGGACGGGGGCTGTTTGGTGTGGGCTCCTCTCCGGCCGTGCACTGCTCTTTCGCCCCAACACCAACTTTTCTCTCCCGGGGCCGGTTGCCGCGAGTCAGGTGGGTGGTGGGGTTCGTAGCGCGGTGCAGGGAGGGAGGGTGGTGCGGTTTACAGAGGGCTTGGGACGTGGGAAGGGTGCGGCTTTCGTTGTTCGGTTGCCGTTTGGGGGTGGGGTGCGGCGAGTCAGGTGGGGGGGTGGGGGTCGTGGCGCGGTGGCAGGAGGGTGGGCGGTGCGGTTTACAGAGGGCTTGGGACGTGGGAAGGGTGCGGCTTTGGTTGTTTGCCTGCCGTTTGAGGGGTGGGCGCGTTGCTAGGTTGGAAAGCGCTTTCCTGAAGGAATCTTCAGGGTGGACACGATCGGGTAATCATTGCCGGATAAGGGGATTGGTCTCTGGGGAGTGGTAAGATGGGGGTATGTCAGCGAACCCGGAAATGTCGGTCGGCACCGAGAGGTGGCGGCTGAGTGACGGGGGGCTGCGGGAACGTGGGAAGTGGCTGGAGGAGCGGCGTAAGGCCGACTACCTGGAACAGATCGAGGTTGTGCGGGAATGGTGGAACCGCACCAGCCGCACCAAGGATGATCGGGCGGCGATCGTGGCCGACCTGAGCGTCGGCTGGAACATCACCCGGGCAGAGGCCCGGGAACTGGTCCGGTACGCGGAGCTGTTCCAACGGGATGCCGTTCGGGACGTGGCGCAGGAAGAGCAGCTCAGCCGGCAGCATCTGGTCATCATGGACAAGACGCTCGCCGAGGCGCCCGAGCCGGACCGGGATCGCGTCGAGGCAGCGCTGGTGGAACACGTGACGACGCTTGACCTCGGCCAGTTCAAGGATGTCGCCCAGCGGATCCTGGTGTTGCTGGACCAGGACGGGAAAGCGCCCGACGACCGGGAGTTGGCCCAGCCCACCCGAGAGTTGAACATCCGCAAACGCCACAACGGCGCGAAGATCGACGGCTTCCTCGACCTGGAAAGCACCGCGCTACTGGAGACCCTCGTCAGCGGCTTGGCCAAACCGACCTCGGCTGATGACACCCGCACCACCCCGCAACGGCAGGGTGACGCGCTGGTGGAGATCCTCGAGTTGGCGGCCGGATGCAAGGACCTGCCCGAGGAGGGTGGGGAGAAGCCGCACATCGCCCTCACCATGCCCCTCAAGGACTTCCAGCAGCAGCGCGGGACGGCCGATCTGGAGGGCATGGGGCCGCTCAACGCCGCCTCGGTGCGCAGGATCGCCTGCGACAGCACGATCCTGCGGGTGGTGCTGGGGGCCAAGTCCGAAGTCCTCGACATCGGACGGGCCAGCCGGACAATCCCCAACGCGATACGCAGAGCACTGATCATCCGAGACAAGGGGTGCGCGTTTCCGGGATGTGGAAGGAAACCTCGGCAATGCCACGCGCATCATGTGGTGGAATGGGCTGAGGGAGGGCCGACCAGCCTGGACAATCTGGTGTTGCTGTGCAGCGCCTGTCACAGGCTGATCCACCACAGCGACTGGAAGGTGAAGATCAACGAGGGGCTGCCCGTGTTCAGTGACGGACACGGGCGGTGGCGGAAAGCGGGCTGATCCGGCGGTTCCGCTCCCGGGACTGATCAGGCGTCGGGGAAGGTGATGTCGGCATCGAGGCCCTCGGGCAGGAGGAAGTAGCCGAGGAAGGTCACGCCCTCGGGGCCGGCGTCGAAGCGGGCGATGCGGACGCCGGAGGGCTCATAGAAGACGGCGCCGGGGCCGAGGACCGACGAAGGGTGGCCCTCGATCTGGTAGATGGCGGAGCCGGACTCGATGTTGCCGAAGACGGGGCCGTTGTGGACGTGGAGGCCGGCGGCGAAGTTGGGGGCGATGGTGATGCGGCGGACCTCGACGCGGTGGGTGGGCAGCGGAGCGGGCAAGGGCTGGTCGAGGACGACGACGCGGGACACGGGCGGAGTGGTCATGGCGGGAAATCTGCCATAAGGGAGGGGTGGATGTCCCTCCCTTATGGCAAGGCGGCGGTCAGTCGGTGGCTACGCCGGCGTCGGCGGGAGTGGGGTGGTCGGGGGTGAACAGGCCGATCTGGCGGAGCAGGGCGAGCTCGTCGCGGGCGCCCCAGTGTTCGGCGGCCTGGCCGTTGTGAACACGGTAGAAGTGCAGGTGCTGGACCTGGACGGGCTTGCCGGTCGCAGCGATGCCGAGGAAGTCACCGGTGTGGACGCCGGAAAAAGTGACGCGGACGGCGAACTTGTCGCCGGAGGCGATGAAGTCGTCGGCCTGCCAGCGGGCATCGGAAAAGGCGCTGCGCATGTAACGGGCGGTGGAGAGGTAGCCGGCGGGGCCGGTGGCGACGCCGGGAGAGGCCTCGTGGTCGATGAAATCCACAGCGATGTAACGCTGGGCGGCCTCCTCGTCGAGCTCGCCGAACACGCGGGCGACGCCCAGGGCGACCTCGAAAAGGCCGGGGGCGACGGCGGGCTGGGCGGCCTCGAGCTGCTCGGAAACCGGGGCCAGCATCTGGTCAACCTCGGACATGGATGGAATCCCTTCGGATGGTGGAAATCAGTGACCGAGGCCCTGGCCGCCGCTGACAGGCACAAGGGCGCCGGTCATGAAGCTGGCCTCATCGCTGGCCAGGAAGCGCACGACGGGGGCGACCTCCTCGGGCGAGCCGGAACGGCGCAGGGCGGTGATGCTGAGCAGATAGTCCCGATGCTCAGGGGCGAGACCGGAAACCATGTCGGTGTCGATGAGACCCGGATAAACGACATTGACGGTCACCTTGCGCTGACCGACCTCCCAGGCCAGAGAACGGGCGAAGCCGGCAAGACCGGCCTTGGAGGCGGCATAGTTGGTGACGCCGGGAGAACCCCACAAGGCCTGGGTGGAGCCGATCAGGATGATCCGGCCCCAACGAGCCCGAACCATGTTGTGCAGACAGGCCTTCACGGCCCGCATGGCGCCGAGCAGATTCGTGTCGACGACGGCGGTGAAGTCCTCTTCGGACAGTCCGAGCAGCAGGCCGTCACGGGTGATGCCGGCGTTGCACACAAGCACCTGAGGGGCCCCGTGCTGGGCGACGACCTCATCGTAGGCCCGCTGCACGGACTCGGTGTCGGTGACATCGCACCGCACGCCGAAAAGGCCCTCGGGCGGCTCGCCGGAACGATAGGTGACGGCGACCTTGTCACCGGCGTCGGCGAACGAGCGGGCGATCGCCAGCCCGATGCCCCGGTTGCCGCCGGTGACCAGAACGGAACGGCTCACTGTGCTTCTCCCTTGCTGTCCAGCAGGGCCGTCAGCTGCTCGACGGCGGACTCGGTGTCGGTGAAATGGATGGCATGCCAGCCGGCTTCCCTTGCGCCATCGCAGTTGCGGGCCAGGTCGTCGACGAAGACGCTGTGCTCGGCGGCGATCCCGGTGCGCTCGACGGCCAGGTCGAACATGCGGCGGTCGGGCTTGCGCAGGCCGACCTCGAACGACAGCAGCACCTCGTCGAACAGGCCGGCGGGATCGACCATGCGCCGCCAGTGCTGGTCCCACGCCGGCGGCATGTTGGAGATCAGACCGACGAACAAGCCGCTCTCCCGCAGCTCCCGCAAGCGGTCCAGCCAGCCCTGATTGGCCGGACGGTCCCCGAACCAGGCGGAGGCGAAGTTGTCGATCTCGGCGTCGACGCCGTGCTCCTCACGCAGCACGGCCCGCACCTGGCCCAGCCACTCGTCCTCGGACACCAGCGGGGTGTCCAGCGGCAGCATGATGTCGTCGGTGCCGTAGCGGGCGGTGACCTTCATGGTGGCGGCCATCAGCGGGGCCGGATCGAGGCTCGTCTTGACGCAGAAAGCCTTGAGGGTGACCGAAATCGGCGGGGTCAGGACACCGCCGAAGTCGGTCCACACGGCCTTGACGGTCACCGCGCCACCTCCACGGACAGCGAGGCGATCACGTCGCCGTCCTGGTGGAACGCCACCAGCACATCGCCGCCGGCGGCGACCTCGGCGGCGGCGGTGAGCGGCGAGTCGAGCTCGGCGAAGCGGTCGAACCGGCCCTGGATGCCGGCGACGAACGACGAGGCGGCGACCGCGCCGGTGCCGTCGTCCACGGCGACCAGCGCCAACTGGCGGGCGGCCTCGGTCAGGGTCATCGCCGGAATGTGGTCGTAGTCGTGGTCGAACAGCGCGTGGTTGTCGTACCGAGGCGTGACGGCCGCGGTGACAAAGGAATCCGCACGCTCCACATCGGACAGAACGACGTTCAGGGGGTTGACCCGGGCCACCAGGTGCGGGGCGAGCTGGGTCGCCGCAACGGCGGTGCCCATGTCCCGTGTGGACGGCGCCGGGGTGCCGCGCATGGTGTGCCGCAAGGCATCCAGCTCCGCATACGTGACGAGCTGGCACTCCATGGTGTGGGTGCCGACCGGCATTCCGTCCAGCTCCAGCACCTGACGGACCAGACCACGACGGATCCGGCCGCCCCGCTTGCGCGTCGGCTCGGTGACGGTGTCGATCACCAGCCGGCCCGGCTTGCGCCCAACCAGCAGGCCGCGAGGATCGTGCAGCCGCAAGGAGAACTCGCCGACCAGCATCACCACGTCGGACGGGATGCCGACCAGGTGCGCGCCGGCGATGCCGACCTGGCGGCCGACTTCCAGCAGCAGCACGGGATCGAACACCGCGGGCCGGCGGACATGGTCGCTGTAGTAGCCGTGGCTGAGCGGCAGCTGGGCGGCGGCCACGTGGTCGAGCTCGCCGACGACCTGGATGTCGGTGACAAAAACCTCGGCCACCGACGCGCGGTGCACCAGCGCCCGGTCGATGGTGCGGTCCACGGCCAGGTCGGGCGGCCGGGCCCGGTCGGTCGGTTGTGCGACTCCGGCGGTCATGGCGGAACCCCATTCTGGCAAGCACCGGTTCGTTTCACCAAGGACGCTCGCACGGCGTCGTCAATCGGCGGTAAATAGCGTCTCAAAAAAGACAACGAGACGTCATAACCGCAGGCCAGAGGCCTGTTCATCTATTTTTAACGACGGCCGGTACCTCTTTGGTGGAATGGGGATACACCGTCGATCCAGCATATCTTGAAGCCCGAACGCTATTCGGACAGAGGGGAAAGCAGACATGACTCAGGAGATCGTCGGCGGCGCCGACCTGCGGGGGCGGATCCGGGACATCATCAGCAACGAGCTGGAGCTGGCCCCCGGCGAGCTGACCGAGACCGGCAGCTTCATCGACGAGTACGACGCCGACTCGCTGTCGCTGATCACCATCATCACCCGCTTCGAGAAGGAGCTGGGCATCGTGCTGCCCAAGGACGAGGTCGCCCAGCTGGTCGACCTGAACAGCGTCTACGCCCTGGTGCAGCAGTACACCGCCGGGGAGCCCCAGAGTGTCTGAGACGGGCCTGCGGCGCGTCGTGATCACCGGTCTCGGCGCGGTCAGCTGCGTCGGGATCGGGGTCGACGCGTTCACCGAAGCGATCAAGCAGGGCCGCAACGGGGCGTCGCCGATCCGCAGCTTCGACACCACGGAATACCCGTACGTCACGGCGGCGGAGGTGCACGACTTCGACCCGGCGGCGCTGACCGAGGTCGTGAATCCGACGCACTGGGGCCGGTCGGCGCAGTTCGCCGCGTCGGCGGCCCGGCTGGCCGTCCGGGACGCCGGCATCGACCCGGCGCTGCTGGCCGGGCCGCAGGCCGGCACGATCATGGGCACCACGGCCAGCGAGTCGCAGGCGTTGCAGAGCCTGGTGGAGACGTGGGTGAACGACGGCCTCGCCGCCGCCGACCCGCACCTGATCCGCCAGGCGCCGGCCGGCCAGATCGCCAACGCGGTGGCGGTGGAACTGGGGCTGGGCGGCGACGTGCAGACCATTCCGACGGCCTGCTCGGCCAGCAACTTCGCGCTGGGCTACGCCTACGACCTGGTCCGCACCGGGCAGGCCGACTACATGATCGCCGGCGGCGCGGACGCGGTGAACAAGTCCTGCCACGGCGGCTTCTACCAGCTCGGCGCGCTGGCCGAACAGGTCTGCCGGCCGTTCGACGTGGACCGGGCCGGCATCATCACCGGCGAGGGCGGCGCGGCGCTGCTGCTGGAGCCGCTGGAGGCGGCGCTGGCCCGCGGCGCGACGATCTACGCCGAGGTGCTGGGCTACGGCGTCAACTGCGACGCCAAGCACATGGTCAACCCGGACGCGGCCAGCATCGCCGAGTGCATCCGGCAGGCCCACCAGGCGGCCGGCGTGAAACCGGAGGAGATCGACTACATCTGCGCCCACGGCACCGGGACCCGGACCAACGACGTCACCGAGATCGGGGCCGTGCGCGAGGTGTTCGGCGAGCGGGTGCCGCCGGTCAGCTCGATCAAGTCGATGATCGGCCACACCATGGGCGCGGCCAGCGCGTTCGGCGCGATCATCTGCTGCCAGGCGCTGCGGCAGGGTTTCCTGCCGCCGACCGCGAACGTGGAGACCGTCGATCCCGACCTCGGGCCGGGCATCGACGTGGTGCCGGGCGTGGCCCGGCCGGCGACGCCGCGGATCGTGCAGAACCAGGGCCTGGCCTTCGGCGGCAACAACGTCGTCACGGTGTTGGGGAGGATGGCATGACCGCGGTCGCCACGGCGAGCCTGGCCGTGACCGGATGTGGGGTGGTGTCCAGCGCGGGCCTCGGCCTGGACGCGCTGGGCGACCGGCTGCTCGACGGCAAGCCGGGGCACACGGTGCCGACCGCGGACATCGTGGCCGAGTTCCCGCCCCGGCCGCTGCGGGTGGTGTCGGACGAGGAAGTGTTGGCGGAGCTGGGAAAGCGCGGCCTGCGGTACGTGGACCGGCTGACCACGCTGGGCATGGTGGCCTCGGGCATGGCGCTGGCCGGGCTGGAGGAGGGCGACCCGGCCGACACCGGTGTCGTGCTGGGCACCGCGACCGGCAGCATCCGCAGCATCACGGAGGTCGCGCGGGACACCCTCGTGCAGGACAAGCCGTACCTGATCCACCCGGGGCGGTTCCCGAACACGGTGCTCAACAGCGCGGCCGGCCAGATCGCCATCCGCAACAAGCTGCGGGGCGTGAACGCCACCGTGGCCAGCGGCAAGCTGTCCACGCTGAGCGCGGTCCGCTACGCCGACACCGCGATCCGGCTGGGTCGGGTGACCCGGCTGGTGGTCGGCGGCGTGGAGGAGCTGAGCCCGCCGATGGCCTGGGCCTGGCACCTGGCCGGCGATCTGGGCGAGCAGACCGCGGTCGGCGAGGGCTGCGCGATGTTCGTGCTGGAGGACGCCGCGACCACGAACAACCGGGTGCTGGCCGAGATTCCGGCCTGCGAGGTCGGTTTCCACGGTCGCGCGCTGGCCGACGGCCTGGCGGCCTGCGCCACCCGGGCGTTGGCCAAGGCCGGCGTGGACGCCGCGGACGTGGCGACGGTCAGCCTCAGCGCCCCCTCCACCGACTCGGCGCTCAGCCACGCCGAGCGGCGGGGCGTGGAGGCGGCGTTGGGCCGCACCCCGGCCACCGTGAACGTGGTGGACGTGGTCGGCGAGTGCTACAGCGCCAGCGGCGCGTTGCAGCTGGCCGGGCTGCTGGCGTTGTGGCGGCGCTGGACCCCGGGGGACGGCGCGGTCGGGCTGGTCACCTCGGTGGGCCGGGACGGCAACGTCGGGTGCCTGGTGGTGCGCGACCGTCGTGCCTGACAAGCAAGTGTGGCCGGCTCGCAGGAGCCGGCCACACTTGTGTTCAGCGCACGGACCGGATGATCGACGCCGAGACGGCCTTGTTCACCGCGTCGATCCGGGACACCGCGTCCAGCTTGCCGAAGATGTTGCGCAGGTGGCGTTTCACCGTGCCCTCGGTGATGCACAGCTTGCCGGCAATCTGCCGGTTGCTCATGGCGCTGGCCACCAGGGTCAGCACCTCCTGCTCCCGATAGGACAGTGCCCCGGTGGTCACCGGCGCCTGGCTGAACGCGCCCTGCGAGACCAGCACGGTGACCCGTCTGAGGTCTCCGCAGGCGCCGCGGATGGCCGCGACCAGGTCCCGCCGGCTCACGCTCTTGTGCAGGTAGCCGCAGATGCCGGTCTCCAGCAGCTCCTGCACCAGCCTCGGATCGTCGTACATGCTGAGCACGATCACCCGGGTCCGGGGCGAGGCGGCCAGCAGCTCCTGCACGGTGTTCACCGGGTGGTGCCGGGGCATCTCCACGTCCAGCAGCACGACGTCCGGCTGGGTGCGGGCGGCGACCTCGACCACCGACTCGCCGTCGGCGGCCTCCCCGACGACCCGGAAGTCGTCCTCGGCCAGCAGGACGTCCCGCATCGCCTCCCGCAACAGCGTGTGGTCGTCAGCGATGAGGATGCCCACGGTCCGCGTCTGAACTGTCGTCGACATAGTTCCGCTCCAAGAGTGGTACTCGGATCTCCAGTCGGGTGCCGTGCCCGGGGGCGCTGGTCAGCGTGAAGGTGCCGCCGAGCAGCTCGGTTCGCTCCCGCATGGACACGAGGCCGTAGCCGCGGCCGCCGGCGGCGGCCGCGCGGACGTCGAAGCCGACGCCGTGGTCCTCCACGACGGCGTGGACCTGACCGGGGATGGTGTTCACGAGCACAACCACACTGTTGGCCCTCGAATGGCTCAGGGTGTTGCGCAGAGCCTCCCTGATCACCAGGAACAGCTCCTGCCTGGTGCTGTCGGGCATGAGGTCGGCCGGTCCGGCCACCTCGACGCGGACAGTGACGGACGGCGGATAGGCCGCGCGCACGAAGGCCCCGATGGCGGTCGCCAGATCGGTCACGGGCGGCTGCGGTCGCAGGTCCGCGACCAGCCGCCTCGCCTCCGCGAGCACTTCGCCGAGCACCGTGCGGGCCTGCGCCACCTCATGGCTGGCGCGGGGACTGCCGGTGCCCTGGTAGATCTCGTACAGCTCCAGATGTCGCACGGCCAGGCTGATGTGGTTGCCCAGCCAGTCGTGGATCTCGCGAGCCAGCCGGCCGCGGTCGGCCGCGTGGATCTCGCGCACCCGGTGCAGCGCCACGTACTCCGTGGGCACACCGGTCACGGTCCGGCCGGCCACGCAGCGGTGCAGCATGGCCGTGACCAGGCCGAGCCGCCGCGCGGCGCCCGGTCGGTCGCCGTGACGTTCGCTCAGCGTCCCGATCGTGACGGACAGCATCTCCGCCCAGAGCCGGGTCGCCTTCTGCCGGCCGCACAGCATGGCCAGCCTCGTCGCCTGGGCCGCCTGCTCCTCGTCGGCGGCCACCTGTCCCAGCCTCAGTCCCCGCGCGCAGTCGGCGAGCACGAAGCCGGCCTGGCGCAGGCATTCCGACCAGGCCTCGCGGTCCGCGGCCAGCGGGCTGTCCCGCATGGCCGCCTCGATTCGGCGCAGGATCTCGCCGACGCAGCCGTCGAGCTCATCTGCGGCTGCCGTTCGTTCCGGCTCGGACACGCCCACCCCCCGCGGGCGCGGTGCCGAACTCGGCAATGGCACTTGTTTTCGCGGACTGCAACGGAACTCTCCCCCTGAGTGATGATGCGACCGTCGCGCACGTGGCCCCCCGTCGTCGCCCCCAGCGTCGACCAGCCTCATAGCATTTCCGGTATTCGGACTCTAACACCTATTCCCGCAGCCGGGAACACCAATGCGGGATAAAACAAAAGCTCGCCCAAACGGCAGAGTGACCCCAATCGGCGATTGTTCACGTATCGCTTTCGAGTGGTCACAACGCGTATATCGGTGACCCGATGTGATCGGTTGGATTGCCGGAGTGACCGCCAGGGAATGGGCAGGCAGCACGGTTAACGGCGTGAACTCGCTGGTCAGACCGTGTTGACATGATCGTTACGACCGAGTCCCGCACACTGCGGCGAACGGCCCAAGGATTGCCGACACCCGCGCGGGGAGAATGTGGAAAACAACTCGCAATGCGAGACGTCGACGTTCTGTCGAACATACCCGCCGACCGGCGGCAAGAATTATGAAAGCACGGCAATGCCCATACCCGCGCGGACGTCAGCGGGCGGGCGCCGAGGGCTTCGGGACGCCGGCAATCCCCCGCCGACACGGCCCCTCGCACCCGAGCGGCCCAGCCGGCCTCGGGGGCGAAGTGAGCCACTCATGTAGCCCTAACCCCCCACCTGAGTGGCTCAGGTGGCTTCCAGGGCGAAATGAGCCACTCACGTGCGGCGGCGGGACGGTGATCGGCCCGGCGACCGCCGGCCCGGATCTGGGCGGTCACCTGCGTGTCTTCGCCGGTCGGCCGCTTGCCCCGGCCGGCTTAGATAGTGGATAGTGTAGCTACGGATACTTCAGTTGTCCATTCCGGGAGGGGTGGGGCGATGTCGTCCCCAGCAGGCACGATGGCCCTAGGCGCGACGGCGCGGCGGGCCCTGGGCTGGCATCCGCCGCTGATGGCGCTGTCGGCGCTGATGGCGGTGATGGCCGGCGTGTGCGCGGTCGGCGTGGCGGTGGACCCGCAGGTGCTGGTCGGCGCGCCGATCTGGCTCAAGCCGTTCAAGTTCGCGGTGTCGATCGCGGTCTACTCGGTGAGCTGGGCCTGGCTGCTGTCCCGGATGGGGCCGGCCAACCGCCGCCGCGCCGGGCTGCTGGCCACCGGCCTGGTCGGCCTGTTCACCCTGGAGTACGTGATCATCGTCGGCCAGGTGCTGCGCGGGCAGCTGAGCCACTTCAACGAGACCACGCCGTTCAACGCCTCCCTGTTCGGCCTGATGGGGACGTCCATCGTGGTCATCTGGGTCGGCACCCTGATCCTGTCGGTGATGCTGCTGTCGGAGCGGGTCGGTGACCGCGCCACCACCCGGGCGGTCCAGCTCGGGGCGCTGCTGTCGGTGCTCGGGGCCGGGCTCGGGGCGCTGATGGTCGGGCCGACCGCGTCCCAGCGCGCGGCCATGGCCAGCGGCGCCTTCGACGGGGTCATGGGCGCGCACAGCGTCGGCGCGCCCGACGGCGGCCCGGTCATGCCGATCACCGGCTGGAACCTGGACGTCGGCGACCTCCGGGTCCCGCACTTCTTCGGCCTGCACGCCCTCCAGGCGCTGCCGCTGATCCTGTTCGCCCTGACGCTGCTCGGCCGCCGGTTCCCGGCGCTGGCCGACGCCGCCGTCCGCACCCGGCTGGTGTGGGTGGCCGCCGGCGGCTACCTCGCGGTGATCGCGCTGCTGGTGTGGCAGGCCGAACGGGGCCAGTCGGTGGCCCGGCCCGACGCCCTTACCCTGGGCGCACTGGCGGTCGTCGTCGTGGCGGTGGGCGTCGCCGCCGCCCTCGCGCTGCGCCGCCGGGCGGCGGTGCTGACGTGATCCAATCCCTGTTCCAGTTGACCTTCCTGCTGACGGTGCCGTGCTGGGGGCTGATGATCTTCGCCCCGACCTGGTCGGTCACGCACCGGGTGGTCTCGTCCCCGTGGATCATGGTCCCGCCGCTGGTCGTCTACCTGTTCCAGGCCCTGCCGGTGTTCGGCGACCTCTGGGCGGCGGTCAGCCGGCCGGACCTGGCCGTGCTCCAGACCTTCCTGGCCACCCCGGCCGGCGCGGCCGCGATCTGGGCCCAGGTCATCGCCTGGGACCTGTTCATCGGCCGCTGGATGTACCTCGACTCGCGGGAGCGGGGTCTGCATCCGCTGCTGATGGCCCCGCTCCTGGTGTTCACGATCCTGCTCTCCCCCATCGGCGTGCTGATCTACCTAGGCCTCCGCACGACCGCCCGGGTACCCTCTCACTGAAACAGTCGTTTCAGTGGAAGGCGGGGTGGTCATGGCGTCCGACTTCTCCCTCGCGGGCCGAAACGCCCTGGTCACCGGTTCGGTCCGCGGGCTGGGGCTGGAGATGGCGCGCGGTCTGGCCCGGGCCGGGGCACGGGTGGCGCTCAACGGACGCGACCCGGCGACGCTGGACCGGGCGGTGGCGCGCCTACGTGGCGACGGACTCGACGTGACCGGCGCGGCGTTCGACGTCACCGACCTCGACGCGGCCAGGGACGCGGTGACCGCGCTCGGCGACATCGACATCCTGGTCAACAACGTCGGGCACCGAGACCGGCGCGGCGTCGACGCGCTGACGCCCGCGGACCTGACCCGGATGCTGGACGTGCACCTGGTCTCGGCGTACACCCTGTGCCAGGCGGTCGCCCGCGACCTCGTCGACCGCGGCCGACCGGGACGGATCGTCAACGTGTCCTCGGTCATCGGCCAACTCGGCCGCCTCGGCGACATCGCCTACGCCACCGCCAAAGCCGGCCTCGACGGGCTCACCCGAGGCCTCGCCGCCGACCTCGGCCCGCATCGCATCACCGTCAACGCCGTGGCGCCCGGCACCTTCGCCACCGAGGTCAACGCCCGGCTCGCCGAGGACCCGCACTGGGCACGCTGGCTGGAGTCCCGCACCGCGCTCGGCCGCTGGGGACGACCGGAGGAGATCGCCGGCGTCGTCACCTTCCTGGCCGGCGACGCCGCCTCGTTCATCACCGGCCAGACCCTCGCCGTCGACGGCGGCATGACCACAAAATTCTGACCTACGGCGGCGTGGTCGGCGACGGTACGCCGTAGCGGCTTGGGATGGCGGCGGCGCAAGGACATCAGCCGGTCAGCCCCAGTTCACGGAGCAGCTCGCCCCGGTCCGGCTGGGGCATGGCGCCGAAGCGGCCGTGCAGGTAGGCGCTCTCCAGGTTCCGCGACTTGCGGACCCGCTCGCCGGCGAAGTCCGCCAGCGCGCCGAGCCTGGTCGAGCCGTCGGGGTTCTTCTCCGTCAGCCACACCTCGTCCCGGTTGAGGTGGTTGAGCAGGCTCGTGTCGTGTGAGGTGAACACCAGCTGCGCACCGCGCGGATTGATCATCGGGTCGTGGAACAGCTCGATCAGTTGGGCCGACAGGGCCGGATGCAGGCTGGCGTCCAACTCGTCGCACAGCAGCAGCGATCCGTGCCTCAGGGCGGTCAGCACCGGCCCGATCAGCCGGAACCAGGCCAGCGTGCCCTTGGACTCCTCGATGACGTTCAAGGGCGCGGTGCCGGCCTCGGTGTTGTGCACGAACCAGATCCGTCGCGGACCGCGCTCCGGCACGTCCAGCACGACGTCCTCGATGCCCAGGTCGGCCAGCCGGAGCAGGGCGAGGCTCTTGCTGCGATCGTCACCGGCCTCGAACCACTCCACCGTGCGCTGGTGCCAGGTCTTGGGCTCGGCGAACAGCCCTTCGACGGCGATCCGGGTCAGCTCGTCGGCGAAGCTGGTCACCAGTGGCTCGTCGAACCGACGGGCCACCGACAGCGCGAGCGTGCGGTCCGTGAGCAGTTCCCGTGTGCCGGACAACGCTCCCAACCCGCGCTGGAGCTTCAGCTCGGCGCCGGCCCGCTCGAAGACTCGGCGGCGCTTCTTCTCCGGGTAGTGGAACAGCGCCTCGAACTCGACTCGCATGGCGTTGAGCTCGACCAGGTATTCGAAGCGGACGCCGTCGATCACGGCCTCGTAGGCGAACTCGGTGGGTCGGCTCGGCCAGGACCCGAAGGCGAACGGCTCGGTCGGAATGTCCTCCTCCCACGTCCGCAGCGAGTGCGCGACGGCGTCCCGCAGCCACCGGAGCGCGGTGACGACGTTCGACTTGCCGGACGCGTTCGGCCCGTAGACGGCCGCCACCGGCAGCAGGCTCTCGCCCAGCATCGGCTGGTTCCGGGCGGCCGGACGATCCCGGTCGACGGCGACCATCGACAGCTCCACCGGAGCCGCGATGGACCGGAAGTTCGTCACCTCGAATCGGATCAGCACGGCTCGATACTACACTGCCGCCGTCGACAGACCGGCTAATTCGTCAAGTCTCGACGAAATCAGACCTCTGTCGGCTCTCCCGGCGCAAGCAGCTTGAGGATGTCGGCCAGGGGCAGGTCGGGGCGGTCCTTGGCCGGGTCCCAGCGGCGCATGGCCTCGGCGGAGCCTTCGGCGAGGCCGGTGGGGAGGCCGGCGGCGCGGAGGGTGGCGGCGGCTTCGAGCATCTCGGGGGCCCAGCGCCAGCCGCGGGCGGCCATGTCGGGGTAGGACTCGGTCTGGAGCAGGGGGCGGGCGTGCAGGCGCTCGGCCTCGGCCAGCAGCTGGTCCCCGACGCCGTGGGCGGCGGCCAGGGCATGGGAGACGGCGGCGAGGGCCCAGGTGGTCTTCTGGTACGAGGCGTAGGCGATCTTCAGCGCGGAGGCGACGCCGACATCGCCGGGCAGGACGACGACGTCGAGGGCGGTGCCGGCGAACAGCTCGGGCACGTTGGTGGCGTCGCCGGAGAGGTAGAGCCGGGTGGCGCCAGGGTGCTTGGGCGGCCCGCCGATGATGCCGCCGTCGACGACCCGGGCCGACGGCAGCAGCCCGGCGATGCGGAGCGACCGCTCCGGGGCGATGGCGTTGGCCTCGACGTAGACACCGGTGAAGCCGGCGACCTCCCGGGCCACGTCCTCGGCATACGCGGGCGGGCAGACCGACAACACGACCTCGGACTCCGCCAACGCGGAGGCCAGGTCCGGCCGCTCGGTCAACCCGGCGTCGGCGGCCCGCCGACGGGTGGCGTCGCTGCGCCCGGAACCGACCCACAACACGGTGTGGCCGGCGGACACGGCCTGCCGGCCGACGGCGGCGCCCATCGCGCCGGGATGCAGCAAGGTGACAACGGTCATGGCCCAGTTCTACCGGCCGCGCAGCTCCAGGGCGATGTCGATGAGCTGGTCCTCCTGGCCGCCGACCAGCCGCCGCTCGCCGGCGCGGACGAGGATCTCGGGGCCGGAGACGCCGTAGCGCTCGGCCTGGCGGTAGGCGTGGCGTAGGAAGCTGGAGTAGACGCCGGCGTAGCCCATGAGCAGGGCCATGCGGTCGAGCAGGCATTCCTGGTCCATGACCGGGCGGACGACGTCCTCGGCGGCGTCGAGGACCTTGAAGAAGTCGATGCCGGTCTCGATGCCGAGTTTGTCGCAGACGCCGACGAAGGCCTCGACCGGGGTGTTGCCGGCGCCGGCGCCGAATCGCCGTGCGCTGCCGTCGATCTGGCGGGCGCCGGCGCGGTAGGCGATCACGGAGTTGGCCACGCCGAGGCCGAGGTTCTCGTGGCCGTGGAAGCCGACCTGGGCGTCGGAGCCGAGCTCGGCGACGAGGGCGGAGACGCGGTCGCCGACCTGGTCCATGATCAGGGCCCCCGCCGAGTCGACGACGTAGACGCACTGGCAGCCGGCGTCGGCCATGATCCGGGCCTGTCGGGCCAGTTTCTCCGGCGGCTGGGAGTGGGCCATCATCAGGAAGCCGACGGTCTCCAGGCCGCGTTCGCGGGCCAATCCGAAGTGCTGCACGGAGATGTCGGCCTCGGTGCAGTGGGTGGCGATGCGGCAGATCCGCGCGCCGTTGTCGGCGGCGACGAGGATGTCGTCCTTGACGCCGACGCCGGGCAGCATCAGGAACGCGATCTTGGCGTTCTTGGCGGTGGCGACGGCGGTCTTGATGAGCTCCTGCTCGGGGGTGTGGCTGAAGCCGTAGATGAACGAGGAGCCGCCCAGGCCGTCGCCGTGGGTCACCTCGATCACCGGCACGCCGGCGTCGTCCAGCGCCCCGACGATGTTGCGCACATCGTCCACAGTGAACTGGTGCCGCTTGGCGTGCGAGCCGTCCCGCAGCGAGGTGTCGGTGACACGGACGTCCATCGCTCAGCCCTTCGCCAGTTGCTCGCCGACGCGGGTGGCGGCGGCGGTCATGATGTCCAGATTTCCGGAGTACGGCGGGAGAAAGTCGCCGGCCCCCTCGACCTCGACGAACACGCAGACCCGGGCCATGCCGCCGGTGGCGGCCGAGGGCGGGTCGAACTGGGGCTCGTCGAGCAGCCGGTAGCCGGGCACGTAGCCGGCGACCTCGGCGACCATGTCCCGAATGGACACGGCCACCAGCTCGGTGTCGGCGTCCTCGGGAATGGCGCAGAAGATGGTGTCCCGCATGACCATCGGCGGTTCGGCCGGATTGAGCACGATGATGGCCTTGCCTCGCTGCGCGCCGCCGATCACCTCGATGCCGTGGCTGGTGGTGCGGGTGAACTCGTCGATGTTGGCCCGGGTGCCGGGGCCGGCCGACCGCGAGGACACGGTGGCGACGATTTCCGCGTAGCTGACCGGAACCGCGCGGGAGACGGCCTTGACGATCGGGATGGTCGCCTGGCCGCCGCAGGTGATCAGGTTGACGTTGGGGGCGTTGAGGTGCTCCCCCAGGTTGACCGGCGGGACGACGTAGGGGCCGATCGCCGCCGGCGTGAGGTCGATCGCCTTGATGCCGGCTTCCTCGTAGCGCGGGGCGTTGGCCCGGTGCACGGCGGCGGAGGTCGCCTCGAACACCAGGTCCGGCAAGGAGTCCTGGGCCAGCAGCCAGTCCACGCCCTCGGTGGACGTCCGCAACCCGTGCTCCCTGGCCTGTTTGAGCCCCTCGCTGGCCGGGTCGATGCCGACCATCCACAGTGGATCGACCAGGTCGGAGCGGAGCAGCTTGTGCATCAGGTCGGTGCCGATGTTGCCGGAGCCGACGATCGCGGCCGTCGCGGTCATTGCCCGCCCTCCCCGAGGGAAATCGGTGCGAAGTTGAGGGAAACCCGGCCCAGGCCGGTGAAGTCGGCCCGGAACTTGTCGCCGGCGCGGACGTCGATGGCGCGGGTGCAGGAGCCGGGCAGCACGATGTTGCCGGCCCGCAGGCGGACGCCGAAGCCGGCGACCTTGCGGGCCAGCCAGGCCACGGCGGTGACCGGATTGCCCAGCACGGCGTCGGATCGGCCCTCGGCCACCACGTCCCCGTTGCGGCGCAGCGTCGCCTCGATCTTGCGGATGTCCAGCGCCCCGGGCGGAACCCGGGCCGCGCCGAGCACGAAGCCGGCCGAGGAGGCGTTGTCGGCGATGGTGTCGGCCAGCCCGATCTTCCAGTCGGCGATCCGGCTGTCGATCAGCTCGATCGCCGGGGCCAGCGCCGAGGTCGCTTGCAGCACGTCGTCCTCGGTGCAGGCGGCGCCGGGCAGGTCCGCGCCCAACACGAAGCCGACCTCGACCTCCACCCGCGGCTGGCAGTACCTCAAGGCGGGCACGCGGTGGCGCTCGTCGAGGGCCATGTCGTCGAGCAGGTGCCCGTAGTCCGGCTCGTCCACGCCCATCATCTGCTGCATCACCAGCGACGACAGGCCGACCTTGTGCCCCAGCACCGGCCGGCCGCGCCGGCCGATGTTGAGCAGCTGGATCTCGTACGCGTCGACCACGTCGATCTCCGGCCAGCTCTCGGTCAGCGGCGGGATCGGGGCTCGGTCCCGTTCGGCGGCCCACAGCCGGTCGGCCGCGTCGGCCCGCTGGTCAGCGCTGAGCACCAGACCTCCTCACCACCGCGACGTGCCGGCCGGCCCGTCGACCCGAGTAGACACAGTCCGCCAGGGACAAGCCGCTGACGTAGGAGTTGGAGCAGATGCCGACGGCGTTGCGGCCGGCGGCGTAGAGGCCGGGCACGGGTTGCCCGTCGGCGGCGAGCACCTCGCCGCTGTCCTCGTCGACGACCAGGCCGCCGAGGGTGAGCATCGGGCAGGGGTAGCCGATGGAGCGCTTGATCGACACGTCGATCAGCGAGAACGGTGGCGTGCCGTCGAAATCCCCGATGGTGACGCCGGTGCGCCGGCTCAGCTCGTCCAGGGTCGGCGCGGTCGTTCGGGCCCGGCCGAACAGGTAGCGGGTCTGCAACCGCTGGAACCACGTTGTCTGCCAAGGGATCTGCCGCTTGGCCTCGGCCACGGTGGGCCCGTCGACCAGCAGCCAGCCCTTGCCGCCGTGCCCGGTGATCATGGCGTGCCCGACGGCCGCGCCGTAGCGGTGCAGGTCGCAGATCTCCTCGCCCCGCTCGTTGATGAGCCGGCCCTTCATCAGGGCGCTGGGCGGGGTGACGAACCGCCAGGCCGAGACGTGGTCGAGCTTGGCGGTGGCGGCCCCGATCTCCGCGCCGAGGCGGATGCCGCTGCCGTCGTCGCCGAGGGTGCCGAGCGGCAGGCCCCGCCGGTAGGCGGGCGCGTGTTCCCGCATCATCACCGGATTGGCGATGAAACCGCCGGCGCACAACACGACGCCGTCGCGGGCGGAGACGGTGATCTCGGCGCCGTGCCGGCTCTCGATGCGCCGGATCGAGCGGTGCAGTCGCCGTCGCAGTGCCGGCACGTACAGGCCGGGCTTGGCCGCCAGCTTGCCCAGGAACTTGTGCAGCCGCGCGGCAAAGCCGGTCAGCTGCCGGCACACCACGCCGGTGACGCGGCCGTTCGGGTCGGTGATCAGGCGCTGGGCCGTGGTCTGCCGCAGGACCCGCACGCCCCGGTCGACAGCCGCGCGCTCCAGCCGTTGGAACAGCAGCTTGCCCGAGGTGCCACGGCCGGCGGTGCGGTGCCCGCGCGGGGCCGGCTTGTCGTACAGCGTCTCGCTGCCGGAGAAGTAGAGGTAGTGCCGGTCGGTCGGGTACGAGGTCTTGTACGGGCAGACGCTGGCGGCGAAGGGCACGCCCTTGTCCTCCAGCCAGGCCAGCATGTCGGCGCTGCCGTCGCAGAAGGCGCGCAGGGTCCGGTCGCTGACGGCGTCGCCGACCTCGTGCGCGAGGTAGTCGTACATGGCGTCGGGGGTGTCGGCGATGCCGGCCTTGGCCTGCTGGGTGGTGCCGCCGCCGGCGTAGACCACGCCGCCGGACAGCGCGGTCGCCCCGCCGCCGGCGAACCGGTCGATCACCAGCACGTCCGCCCCGGCCTCGGCGGCCTCGATCGCGGCGCACGCGCCGGCCGCCCCGAATCCGACCACCACGACCCCGGCGAGCACCCGACCTCCCGAGTGGAACGTGTTTCAGTTTCTCCCGGTCCCAACCATAGCGTTCTGGGCGTCCTTGTCTATAACCTGTTCTACATGCCAGAGTTCGACACCGTTGTCGTCGGCAGCGGGGCCGCCGGCATGACGGCCGCGCTGACCGCGGCTCGACGCGGCCTGAGCACGGTCGTGCTGGAGAAGGCCGACCGGTTCGGCGGCTCGACCGCCCGGTCCGGCGGCGGCATCTGGATCCCCAACAACGAGGTGCTCGCGCGCGACGGCGTGCGGGACAGCGACGAGGACGCCCGGGCCTACCTGGCGTCGATCGTCGGCACGGGCGCGTCGGCCGAGCGGCAGCGCGCCTACCTCGACCGCGGGCCCGAGATGCTGTCGTTCGTGCTGGCCAACAGCCCGCTGCGGCTGCGCTGGGTCACCGGCTACAGCGACTACTACCCGGAGCGGCCCGGCGGCCGGCCGCGCGGCCGGTCGGTCGAGCCGCGTCCGTTCGACGGAAACCGGCTCGGCGCGGACCTGGGGCGGTTGGAGCCGCCCTACCTGCCCAGCCCGCTGCCGATCACCCAGGCCGACTACAAGTGGCTGACCCTGATCGCCCGCAACCTCCGCGGCCCGGTCCGGGCGGCCCGGGTCGGCGTGCGCGGGATCATCGGACGCCTACGCGGCCAACGGTTGTTGACGATGGGGCAGGCGCTGGCCGCCGGCCTTCGGCTCGGGCTTCGCCAGGCGGGCGTGGAGGTGCTGCTCGGCACGCCCATGCAGTCGCTGCTGACCGAGGGCGACCGGGTCGTCGGCGTGGTCACCCCGACCGGCACTTATCGGGCCCGCTATGGGGTTCTGCTGGCCAGCGGCGGTTTCGAGCGCAACGAGGCGATGCGCTCGAAGTGGCAGGACATCGGCATCGACTGGACGGTCGGCGCGTCGGCCAACGAGGGCGACGGCATCCTGGCCGGGCAGGAGCTCGGCGCGGACGTGGCCCTGATGGACGACGCGTGGTGGGGGCCGTCGATCCCGCTCAACCGCGGGCCGTACTTCTGCCTGTCGGAGCGGACCTTGCCCGGCTGCATCCTGGTCAACGGTTCCGGACAGCGGTTCGTCAACGAGGCCGCGCCCTATGTCGACGCTGTGCATGCCATGCTGGACACCGCAAGCGTGCCGGCGTGGCTGATCTCCGACCAACGCTACCGTGACCGCTACGTGTTCGCCGGCATACCGCCACGGCGGCCGCTGCCCGGGCGCTGGTACAAACACGGGGCCGTGTACAAGGCGGAGACGTTGGCGGAGCTGGCCTCGGCGATCTCGGTGCCGGCGGAGTCCCTGCGGGACACCGTGTCCACCTTCAACGGCTACGCAAGGACCGGCAAGGACAAGGACTTCGGCCGGGGCGACAGCGCGTACGACCACTACTACGGGGATCCTCGGGTGCGCCCCAACCCCAGCCTGGCCGAACTGGTCAAGCCGCCGTTCTACGCCGTGCGCATCGTGCCCGGCGATCTCGGCACCAAGGGCGGGCTGTGCACCGACACCGAGGGCCGGGTGCTGCGGCCCGACGGCTCGGCCATCGCCGGCCTGTACGCCGCCGGCAACGCCAGCGCCTCGGTGATGGGCCACACCTACGCCGGGCCGGGCGCTACCATCGGACCGGCCATGACCTTCGGTTACCTTGCGGCGCTGGCGATGTCGGCGGTGAAGGAGCAGTCCGGTGTCCATTGATCCCGAGATCGCCGTCGGCGCGTCGCTGGGTGTCCGCGAGTTCGAGTGGTCGGCCTCGGACGTGATCCTCTACCACCTGGCGCTGGGCGCCACCGAGCTGCGCTACGCCTTCGAGCCGCAGCTGACCGTGCTGCCGACCTTCGGCATCGTCGCGCCCACCTTCCACGCGACCGAGCCGCCGGCGGTGGTGTTCCCCGGCATCGACATCGACCTGGCCTCCACCCTGCACGGCTCGCAGCAGATCACCGTGCACAATCCCCTGCCCGTGAACGGAAAGGCCCGCGCCTGCGGCCGTATCGCCGACGTCTACGACAAGGGCTCGGCGGCGGTGATCGTCACCGAGTACGAGGTCGCCGACCCCGCCGGCACGCCGCTCTACACCATGCGCGGCGAGATCTTCGCCCGTGGCCACGGCGGTTTCGGCGGCCAGCGCGGGCCCTCGGCCCGGACCACCGCCCCCGACGGCCCGCCCGACACCGAGCTCGTCACGGAAACCCTGCCGCAGCAGGCGTTGTGGTACCAGCTCTGCGGCGACCGCAATCCCCTGCACGTCGATCCCGAGTTCGCCGCCCGCGCCGGCTTCCCCCGGCCCATCCTGCACGGCCTGTGCACCTACGGCATGGTGTACAAGTCCATTGTGGACTACCTGGGCACGGCCGTGCCGGAGTTCCAGGCCCGGTTCGCCGGCGTGGTGTTCCCCGGGGACACCTTGCGCACCAAGCTGTGGGGCGGACGGTTCGAGACCTATGTGGACGATCGCCTGGTGCTCACCGGAGCCGCCGGAACACCAGCGGCGCCAGCGTGATCAGACCCAGCGCGATCGGCAGCAGGCCGTTGAGGAAGTAGAGGAATCGGTCGAGGTCGGAATCGATGTGCACGCTGACGATGATGACGAAGGTCGGCGCCGCCACCGCGGCGATCGCCCCGGCCCGGATCCGGTCGAGCGGCCGGCCGAAGAACTCGATCGCGGCGGCGGCCACCCAGAACATGATGGCGTAGCCGGCCACGGGGGAAATGAGGCTCCACACCCCGGCCAGCGCACCGAGCCCGCACAGACCCCACACCCAGCGTCGGCGCATCGGGCCGAGGCCGGTCCGGAAGGATTCGACCAGGCGCAGCGCCGTGAACGCCAGAATCCCGTAGCCGAACCAGCCGGCCGACCGCGAAGTGCCGGCCAGCAGGGCGATCCCCAGCATCAGACCGAAGAAGGCGTACAGGATCGACACCGGAATCTGCCCGGGCCACAAGGCTCCCGTCGGCCGGCTCGGCTTCACCGCCGGCCGGTGCCCCGATGGCTGCCAGGTCGGCATGGTCGGCGCGGGGCCGGGATTCATGGGCACCGGCGTGGTCGTCACCACCTGGATCGGAATGCTGCCGCCGTCGCTGGTGATCAGCAGCTCGCCGCGCACCCCGGGCGGGGCCGAGACCTCCAGGCCGGCCTCGACCGGCCGGACCGTGATCCGCTGGTCGGTGACCTGCCAGCGGCCGCGCCGCACGAGCGGCGGCCCGTCCAGGCGGAGCAGCCAGGTGGGGCGGGCCTCGGTCAGCTCGATCACCCGGGTCGAGGGGACGACCACCAGCTCCCGCAGCGCGGCCCGCGCAGCGTCGGCGACCTGCGGCACCTCGCGGCCGGCGATGCGGTCCAGCTCCTTCCTGGCCGCGGTGGCGAGCGGAATGTCCTGGCCCAGCAACACTTCCCGCAGGCCGCTGACCGCGCCGAGCCGGGTGAACACGTTGGGCGCGGTCAGGGCGGCCATGAGTTCCTCCGGCAGCCGGGCCCGGCGGCGGCTGCGGGCCAGGTAGAGGTCGCCGGACATCTCGATGGACTTGGTCGGCGTCTGCGCCGGATTGCGCTCGCGGACCTTGTCGAACACGTAGTCGTACAGCTCGTCCAGCGCCACCAGGCCGTCGCCGTCCAGGTCGGCCTCGCCGGTCCGCAGGCCCTCGACCAGCGCGGACGTGAACACCGATGGGGTGGGCTCGTGGGCGTCGGCCAGTTCGTCGCCCTCGAAGGCGAACTCCATGGCGCTGGACGCGGTGATCACGGCCCGGCCGCGCCCGGTGGGAAAGCTGTCCATCACCGGGATGTCGCCGGCCGCGCGGACCCGGACGCCTTTGGCGAACGCTCCGCCGTAGCAGCAGTCCAGCAGCAGCACGATGGAGCGGGACCGGCTCAGCCGCAGGCACTGCTGCACGAAGTCAGCCGAGATCGCCGACGAGGCCAGGCGCTGCGGCCGGGTGTCGCGGGCGGTGAAGTACAGGTCGCCGGCCTCGCCCTTCAGGCCGTGGCAGGACAGGTGCAGCAGCAGCACGTCCCCGGGCCGGCGGTCGGCGAAGAAGTCCTCGATACGAGAGCGCACCTCGTGCGCGCCGGCGTCGCGCAGCACGTCCACCTCGAACCCGCCGATGGCCGGATCCCCCAGCACCCCGGCCAGCGCCCGCGCGTCCGCCGCCGCCGATCTCAGGTCGCGCAGGCCCTCGTGCTCGTACTCACCGGTCGCGATGATCAGTGCGTCCCGCCGATCGGCCATCGCCGTTCCTCCAGGTTCGGGCAATCCGCCCGAGAATCGCCCGAACCCGGCGAAACGTTAACCCCTGGACCGCATCGTCACACGTCAGGGTCAGCGGTCCCGCGTGAGCACGAGGCCGCTGGTCGGCACGCCGGTGCCGGCGGTGACGACAACGTTGTCCACGCCCCGGACCTGGTTGACCGAGCTGCCCCGGATCTGCCGGGTGGCCTCGGCGATGCCGTTCATGCCGTGGATGTAGGCCTCGCCGAGCTGGCCGCCATGAGGGTTGAGCGGCAGGGTGCCGGTGAGGCCGATGCGGCCGTCGGCGATGAACTCCTTGGCCTCGCCCCGGCCGCAGAAACCCAGCTCCTCCAACTGGATCAGCACGTACGGGGTGAAGTGGTCGTAGAGCACGGCGACGTCGATCTCGTCCGGCCCGAAGCCGGCCTGCCGCCACAGCTGCCGGCCGACCAGGCCCATCTCCGGCAGGCGGCTCATCTCGTCCCGGTAGTAGCTGCTCATCACGTACTGGTCGGCGGAACTTCCCTGCGCCGAGGCGGAGATCAGGGCCGGCGGCTGGGCCAGGTCCCGGGCCCGTTCCTGGCTGGTGACCACGATGGCGACGCCGCCGTCGCTCTCCTGGCAGCAGTCGAGCAGGTGCAGCGGCTCGGTGATCCAGCGCGACGCCTGGTGGTCGGCCAGGGTGATCGGCCGGCCGTGGAACCACGCCTTCGGGTTGGTGGCGGCATGTTCGCGCATCGTCACCGCCACGCGGCCGAAATCCTCGCTGGTGGCCCCGAATTCGTGCATATAGCGGCGCGCGACCATGGCCACGGTCGAGGCCGGCGTGCCCAACCCCATGGGATACGACCAGCTGTTGTCCACACCGGACGAAGTCGGCATGGTGGCGGCGGCCGTGGCGAACTGGCCGAACCGGTTGCCGGACCGCTCGTTGAACGCCCGGTAGCAGACCACGACCTCGGCGATGCCGGTCGCCACGGCCATGGCCGCGTGCTGCACGGTGGCGCAGGCCGCGCCGCCGCCGTAGTTGATGCGGCTGAAGAAGGTCAGCTCGGGGATGCCGAGTTCCCGGGCCACGGCGATCTCGGCGTTGCTGTCCATGGTGAACGACACGAGTCCGTCCACATCGGACGGCGTGAGCCCGGCGTCGGCCAGCGCCGCCGACACCGACTCCACGGCCAGGCGGAGCTCGCTGCGGCCGGAGTCCTTGGAGAACTCGGTGGCCCCGATGCCCACGATCGCGGCGGTCATGGCAGCACCACCCGGACCGTGCCGGTGACGTGGTCGCCGAGGCTGTTGCGCCCGACGACCGCGATCGTCGCCTCGGCCCCCTCCTGGGCGGCGACGTGGCCGCTCAGGGTCAGCGTTTCCCCGGCGTAGCAGGGAACTCCGAGTTTGATCGAGACAGTGCGGACGAAGGCGTCCGGCCCGGCCCAGTCGGTGACGAAGCGCTGCACCAGCCCGGTGGTGGTGAGGATGTTGAGGAAGATGTCCTTGGACCCGCGCTGCACGGCCTTGTCCCGGTCGTGGTGCACGTCCTGGAAGTCCCGGGTGGCCAGCGCGGTGCTGATCACGAACGTCGGCGTGACGTCGATGACAAGATCGGGCAGCTGGGTCATCGCGCCTCCCAGGCCGGCAGCGTGAACTCGCCGGAGGGCACGAACCGCACCCGCACCGGCAGCCCGACCTTGACCTGTTCGGGGTCGACATCGAGCAACTCGCCCAGCATGCGCACGCCCTCCTCCAGCTCCACCAGGGCGATGACAAACGGCGTGCGCTTGCCCGGCACCTGCGGATGGTGGTGCACGACGTAGCTGTAGACCTCGCCGAGTCCACTTGAGACGGTGTAGGTCGGGTCCAGGGCGTTGCAGCGCGGGCACATCGGGCCGGGCGGGTGCCGCAGCGCCCCACAGGCCGCGCACTGCTGGATCCGCAACTCGTTGCCCCGCGTGCCTTCCCAGAAGAAGGCGGTGTCCCTGCTGACCATCGGCGGCACCGAGACGCCGGGTTTCGGCCTGGGCTTGAACTTCAGGATCCGCCAGTCCATCTCGCCCACGGCCTCGTCGCCGGACCACCAGGTGTTGTGGGTGGTGACGAAGTAGCCCTCGCCCAGCGCGGTCTGCTTGGGGCCGGCCACGTCGGCCAGGTGGCTGGTCACCGACAGCCGCTCCCCCGGCTTGAGCAGCCGGTGGTAGGTCTGCTCGCTGTTGGTGGCGACCACGGAGGTGTAGCCGGCGGCGTCGAGCACCTCGATCATCCGGCCGATGGGGTCGTCGTCGCTGCGCTCGGGGTGCAGGCCGCCCATGGTCCACACCTGGATCATGGCCGGCGGCGCGACCGCGGGGTACGCCGAGTTCCTGTCCCCGAGGGCCTCCGTCCAATTGTTGATCATCGGCTCGTTCACCGGGTCGCGGCCCACACGCGGCGAGCACTCGCCCTGCTCGGCCAGTTCCCGGGCGGCGGCCAGGATCTCGCGGCGCCCGACCTGCTTGGGCCCGGTCATCGCGGCACCCGGGGCAGCCCGAGCCCGGCGGTGGCGATCAGTTCCCGCTGCACCTCGTCCACGCCTCCTCCGAAGGTCAGCACCAGGTTGCGTTTGGCCTGCACGTCCAGCCAGCGCACCAGGTCCGCGGTGTCCCGGTCGGCCGGGTCGCCGTGCCGACCGACGATCTCCTCCAGCTCGGCGGTGATCACCTGGGTGCGGCCGGAGGCGAACACCTTGGTGGCCGAGGCGTCGGCGACCCGGTCCAGGCCGGTCGACCGCGAGCCGGCCACCTGCCAGTTCAGCAGCTCGTTGACCCGCACGACCGCCCGGACCCGGGCCAGCGTGGCGGCGACGTCCACATGGGCCAGCAGGTCGTGCTTGGCCGCCCACTCGTGCACGCGGTCGTGCAGGGCGGCCATCCGCCCGGCCGGGCCGAGCATGACCCGCTCGTGGTTGAGCTGGGTGGTGATCAGCCGCCAGCCGGCGTTCTCCTGTCCCACCAACCGGTTCGCCGGCACCCGGACGCCGTTGTAGTAGCTGGCGTTCACGTGGTGCGCGCCGTCGCAGGTGATGATCGGCGTCCACGAGTACCCGGGATCGGCCGTGTCCACGATCAGGATGGAGATGCCCTTGTGCTTGGGGGCGTCCGGATCGGTGCGGCAGGCCAGCCAGATGAAGTCGGCGTCGTGGGCGCCGGTGGTGAAGATCTTCTGCCCGTCGACGACGTAGTGGTCGCCGTCGCGGACCGCCTTGGTGCGCAACGAGGCCAGGTCGGTGCCGGCGCCGGGCTCGGTGTAGCCGATGGCGAAGTGCAGGTCCCCGGACAGAATCCGGGGCAGGAAGAAGGACTTCTGCTCGTCGGTGCCAAACGCTTGCAGGGTGGGGCCGACGGTTTGCAGGGTCACGTAGGGCAGGGGCACGTCGGCCCGGGCCGCCTCGTTGACGAAGATCTGCTGCTCGATCTCGCCGAAGCCCCGGCCGCCGTACTCGACCGGCCAGCCGACACCGAGCCAGCCGTCCCGGCCCATCCGTCTGACCACGTCCCGGTAGACCTCGCCGTGCCGGGCGGTCAGCATCGTCTCGCGCTCGGCCGGCGTCAGCAGGCCGGAGAAGTAGGCCCGCAGCTCGTCGCGGAGTTTGCGTTGCGCCCCGGTCAGTTCGATGTGCACAGCGCCTCCAGCCGGTGGCGTGCGCCGCCGATGGAGCGCACCAGGTCCTTGGCGAGCGAGTAGTAGCGGTGCAGTGGGTAGGTGATGTCGAGGCCGAGGCCGCCGTGCAGGTGGTGGCAGGTTCTGATGGCCGGCAACAACTCCTCGGCCACCCAGTGCGCGGCGATGTCCACATCGGACTCGGCATCGAGTCCCTCGGCCAGCCGCCAGCACGCGGACCAGGTGGCCAGGTGCAGCGATCGCGAGGCGACGTAGACGTCGGCGATCTGCTGGGCCACGGCCTGGAAGGCGGCCAGCGGCCGGCCGAACTGCTCACGGGTGGCGACGTGCTTGCGGGTCAGCTCCAGCACCGCGGCCAGGATGCCGTCGGCGCTGGCGCAGGCCCCGACGAGGGCCAGCCGGTGCAGGTCGGCCAGCCCGTCGAAGGTCCGCTCGTAGGGCACGTCGACCAGGTGCAGTCCGAACTCGGGGCTGCCGCTGGAAGTGGGGGCGGGATGCGGCGTGACGCCGGGCGCGGCCGGGTCGACGAGTGCGACGGCGACGCCCTCGTCGGTGGACACCGGCACCAGGATCCGGTGCGCCGCGAGGGCGTCGGGAACCCCGATCTTCACCCCGTTGATCACGCCGCCACGGGCCGTGGTGCGCGGCCGTGACGTCATGGGAGCGGACGGTTCGTGCAGGGCGGCGGTCACCAGCGCGCCCTCGGGCACCTCGATGCCGTGTCGGGCCAAGGGCAGCACGCCCAGGGCCAGGCCGGGCAGCGAGATCGCGGCGCGGCCGGCCTCGGCCAGCACGACCATCGCGCTGAGCACGTCGATGTCCGGCGTGACCAGCGTGGACCAGGCGGCCTCGGGGGCGTCGCGGAACACGTCGGCGGCCACCTCGCGGAGGGTGACCCGCGTGTCGTCGAGCGTGAAGTCCACCCGCACCCCCTAAACTGGAACGTGTTCTAGTTCTAGCGCACGGTCACGCCCTGGGCAAGCCCAGCAGCCGTTCCCCGGCCAGGGTGAGCAGGACCTGCTCGGTGCCGCCGGCGATGCTCAGGCAGCGGCTGAGCAGGAACTCGTGGCTGTGGTCGCCGGCCACCGCGCCCAGCGGCCCGTCCAGATCCAACGCCGTCTCGGCCACGGTCTGCCGGTGCCGGACGCCGACCAGCTTGCGCACGCTGGAGGCCGCGCCCGGGTCGAGGCCGGCCAGCCGGCGCAGCGCGGCCCGCAGGTCGAGCACCGACAGCGCCAGCCCCTCGGCGACCAGCGCGCCGACCCGCTCCGAGGGCTCGACGGCGGCCAGAACACGTTCCACTTCGTCGCCGATGGACGAGCCACGGCCCATCGCCACCCGCTCGTTGGCCAGCGTGGTGCGGGCCAGCGGCCAGCCGCCGTCGACCGCCCCGACCACGCACTCGTCGGGCACGAACACGTTGTCCAGGAAGACCTCGTTGAACCGGGCATCGCCGGTGATCTCCCGCAGCGGCCGGATGTCGAGGCCGGGCGTGCGCATGTCGACCAGGAAGTAGGTGATGCCACGGTGTTTGGGCGCGTCGGGGTTGGTGCGGGCCAGGCAGATGGCCCAGTCGGCGTGCTGGGCCAGCGAGGTCCAGACCTTCTGCCCGGTGATCGTCCAGCCGCCCTCGGCCCGCTCCGCCTTGGTGCGCAGGGCGGCCAGGTCGGAGCCGGCGCCGGGCTCGCTGAACAGCTGGCACCAGGTGATCTCGCCCCGCAGCGTCGGCCCGGCGAACCGGTCGCGCTGGGCCTCGGTGCCGTGGGCGAGGATCGTCGGCACCGCCCAGGCGCCGATCACCAGGTCGGGCCGGGCCACGCCGGCGGCGGCCAGCTCTTCGTCGATGACCAACTGCTCGGCCGGGCCGGCGTCCAGGCCGTACGGGCGCGGCCAATGCGGGGCCAGCAACCCGGTGTCCGCCAACAGTTTCCGCTGGTCATCGGCGTCGGCAATGGCCTGGATCGTGTGCCGTACCTCGGTGCGGTCGGCGTCGATGTCGAGCCGGAGCGTGCGTCGGTGACCGGCCTTGGCCAGCTCGGCGACCCGATGCCGCCAGCGCTCGGCGCCGCCGAGCAGCTGCCGGGTCGAGACCGCGCGGCGCAGGTAGCGGTGGGCGTCGTGCTCCCAGGTGAAGCCGATGCCGCCGAGCACCTGGATGCAGTCCTTGGCGTTGGCGACGGCGGCGTCGATTGCGATCGCGGCGGCGGTGGCGGCGGCCAGCGGGAACTCGGCCGGCTCCTGGTCGTAGGCGCGGGCGGCGTCCCAGGCCACGGCGGCCGCCCGCTCGGACCGGCACAGCATCTCCACGCACAGGTGCTTCACGGCTTGGAAGGACCCGATGGGCCGGCCGAACTGGGTGCGGATCTTGGCGTAGTCGACGGCCGTGCGCAGGCACCAGTCGGCGATGCCGGAGGCCTCGGCGGCGGCCAGCGTGGCGAGGATGTCCTCGACCGGCAACGGTCCCAGCCGCTGATCGTCAGTGATCGGCCCTACCTGCGCAAACCCCAGCGGGCGGTGGAGATCCACCGCGTCGGCGGGGTCGATCACGACGTGCTGGAGGGCCCACTCGTCACCGTCCTTGACCAGCATGGGCCCGGTTTCGCCCAGGGCAACGTGTCCACAGTGGACGGCGACGGCGACGCGGCCGTCGGCGATGCCGGGCAGCAGTGTCGCGGCCAGCGGGTGGTCGGGGACTCTGGCCAGGGCGACGCCGGCGGCGAGGGTGGGAAGGACCGGCCCCTCGGCCAGCACCTCGGCCGCCGCCTCGACGGCGACCGCCAGGTCGGCGACCGGGTTGCCGAGGCCCCCGGCCGGCTCGGGCAGGGCCAGGCCGAACAGGCCGAGCGCGGCCAGCTCCGACCAGGTCGGACCGGCTTTGAGCACGGCGTCGCGCAGCTGGCGACCGGCGTCATCGATGACCATCGACATCGGCCGATAATAGAACGTGTTCCAGTTGCCCGGACTGCTCCAGGCGGGCGACGGGCGTCCGGGTGAGCTGGCCCGTCAGCCCGGTGTATGGGTGATCACACGCCACGGTGAAAATGAAACACGTTCCGATCGTGTAGTTTGAGGTCCGACAACGAGCGCTCGCAGGGGGCTTGATGGCAGCCACGCCACGCCAGATCGCCGAGGAGGACCTCGGCTCGTCGGCCCAGCGGGACCGGCGGCGGCGGATCATCGACGCGACGATCGCGCTGGCCTCCAAGGGCGGCTTCGAGGCCGTGCAGATGCGGGCCGTGGCCGAGCGGGCCGACGTCGCGCTGGGCACGCTGTACCGGTACTTCCCGTCCAAGATCCACCTGCTGGTGTCCGGCCTGGGCGCGCAGCTGGACCGGGCCCTGGACCGGATGCGCCGGGCCCCCATCCCCGGCGACACCCGGGGCGAGCGCATGCTGCACGTGCTCAGCCGGATCACCCGCAACATGCAACGGGACCCGCACCTGGCCGAGGCCATGACCCGGGCCTTCATGTTCGCCGACACCTCGGCGGCCGCCGAGGTAGACCAGGTCGCCCGCCAGCTCGAGGAGCTGTTCACGCTGGCACTGGGCAAAGACGAGCCGTCCGAGGAGGACAAGGCCATCGCCCGGGTGATCGGCGACGTGTGGCTGTCCAACCTGGTCGCCTGGGTGACCAGGAGGGCCTCGGCCACCGACGTCACCAACCGCCTGGAGCTGACCGTCCGACTGCTGATGCGCGACTAGGCTCGGCGGCCCCTCGGACCGGCTGGGTTTTGGCCGGGTCGGGTGTGTGCTGGTCTGTGGGTATGAGGGTGTTGGGTGTGGGTGCGGGGTGTGGGTGTGATTCGGGTGCCCGCGCCGCGCGGTTGCCGTGGGGCGGGGTTTTTGCATTGAGGGGTGAGGGGCGTTGTGTGCTTGGGGGTGGGGTGGAGTCTGCTTTGTGGGTGGGGTTTTTGTGTGGTTGGGGGCGGGGTGGGGACGTTATTCGGCTGAGGGTGGGGTTTGCTTTGTGAGGTTGGGGTTTTTGCGTAGTTGGGGGTGGTGCGGGGCGGTTGGTTGGTGGCTCCGGGTGGATTTTGTGTGGAGACCTCTGGGCGATGGCGTATCAAGGCGCTATCGGGCAGGCTCCGCCTGCCTCGATACGCAAGAAGCTTATGCCATCGCCCCCCTCCACACAAAATCCACCCTCCGATTGTCGAAGCGGAAAGTCTGTGTTGCCGGTCGCTTTCCCGGGTCGCCGACCCGCGTTGTTGGAGAGGGATTTTTGGTTCGCTGTGAAATTGTCAAAGAACGGTAGCGCGGTGCGGGCGGCGGGTGGGGCGGGAATGCGGCGTGGTCAGTACTGGTGGGGTTGGGTGGTGTAGTGCCGGCCCTGGGGAGTGACCCAGTGCAGGGTGCCGTCGTCGTCGAGGGTGACGGTGTGGTCGCCGTGCTTGAGGTGGTGGTGGTGTTGGCAGTAGCCCTTGAGCTGGTCCGGGTTCGTTTTGCCTTTCGGCCAGGGGATGGTGTGGTCGATTTCTTGGATGGGGTTGACGCAACCCGGTGCGCAGCAGGTGCCGCCGTCACGGAGTTTGGTGAACTCCCGGCAGCGGGCCGGGGGCTTGTAGAGGTGGGTGGCCATCGCGGCGGCCCGCTGATACTCGTCCAACAGGACCCCGCGCCACGGGCCCAACATCGCCAGTTCGCGGGCGGAGTCGGCGCTGATCGGGCCATACCCGTCGAGCAGGCCCGAGTCCTCGGTCAGACCCATCAGGGTCTCCATGGAGAGGGTGACGTGGACCTGGACTGTGCGGTCGATGCCGTAGCCCAGGAACCGGTCCAGGAACGCGTCCACTCGTTTCTGGTCGGTGGTGCGGCAGTCCTTGCACAAGGCGCGGGCGTCGGCGGTGGCGATGTCGTAGCACTGCCGGGCGTCGATCGCCGACATGCGGATCCGCAGCTCGGCCATGCCGTTGGGCAGCGGGTAGAACTCGATCCGCCGCTCCTTATCACGGGCCTTCTGCCGGCGCTGCTCATAGCCCAGCGGATCAGCCTCGGCGACGAGCTTAGTGGTCCGGCGGGCCAACTGGGTGCGGGTGAGCTCGGCGGCGACCTCGACCAGTTGGTCTTCGATCTGGGGGATCGTGGCGGGGTCGAGGTGGACCACCCGCTCATCGACGGTCTCCAGCCGGCGCAGGTCGATCTCCCCGCGCCGCAGCTGCTCACACAGCCGAGGCAGCCGGTCCAGGACCTCGGCGCGCTCCTGCTGGCGGAACAGGGACTGCTCGGACTCGTGGGTGGCCATGGACATCTCGGCCAGATCGTCGAAATTCCGAAGAATGCACAACCGGGCATGGTCGGCAACCGCCGTGATCATGCGGGCCATGACGAACGCAGTGACTTGTTGCTCAGCGGTCAGAGTGGAGAGATCCGCGCCGAGGAGCAGGTCCAGCATCGCTCCCGAAGGCTCAGCAGACTCCAGCTCTCGGGTGATTTCTTCCATATCCCTAGAATACTCCCGATCAAGATCGAAATCGAACCACTAACGGGTGAAATCCCGTTTCATGCATAATCGCGACGACGGCCCCACAACCAGCATCACGACCCCACCGAAAGCACCACGGCGACAATCATCTTCACCTTCAGGCTCCGGAGGGTGGATTTTGCGCGGAGGGGGGCGATGGCATAAGCTTGTTGCGTATCGAGGCAGGCGGAGCCTGCCCGATAGCGCCTTGATACGCCATCGCCCAGAGGTCTCCGCGCAAAATCCACCCGGAGTCAGCTGGATAACGGCCCCTCACCCCTCAAACAGACTCCACCCCGCCCCTCGCCACAAACCCCACCCACCCGGCAACCGCGCGGCGCGGGCACCCAAAGCACACCCACACCCACACCCGCCCCGAGAGCAGGAAACCCAGCCACCGACAACGACTCCGCCCGCTAGCCTCGGCGGTGTGACGCGCACGCTGCTCCGCTCCGCCGCCTATCTCGACGTCGCCGCGGGCGAGATCGTGCACGACGACGTGCTGATCGACGGGGAGATCATCGGGTCGGGGACCGAGGCCGACGAGACGGTGGACTGCCGGGGATCGCTGCTGGTCCCCGGCTTCATCGACTGCCACACGCACGTGGCCCTGACGGCGACCCTCGGCCAGGACCCGTTGGATCTGCCGCGCTCGGCCCGGGCGCTGTCGGCGGTGCCCGTGCTCCGCACGCTGCTGAGCCTGGGCATCACCACCGTGCGCGACGCGTGGGGCGCGGACGCCGGGCTGCGGCTCGCGGTGGAGCGGGGCTGGATCGACGGGCCGCAGCTGCTGATCTCGCTGCGTCAGGTCGGCACTACCGGCGGCATCGGCGATCACTGGTCGCCGGCCACCGGGCCGATCGACCTCACCTCCGACCCCTCGATGCCCAATCCGGTGTTCGACGGCCCCGACGAGGCTCGGGCGGCCGTCCGCCGCATGGTGCGGGCCGGCGCGGACTGGATCAAGGCTGCTGTCACCGGCTCCATCCGCAGCGACAGCAAGCACGATGTGCAGTTCACGCCCGAGGAGATGCAGGCCCTGGTCGCCGAGGCCGCCAGCCGGCGTCGGTCCGTCATGGTGCACGCCCACGGCGCTCGCGGGGCCGAGCTCGCCGCCCGCGCCGGGGCCCGCAGCATCGAGCATGGCGTCTTCCTCGACGAGGCCGCCGTCGCCGCCATGGTGGAGCACGATACCTTTTACGTGCCAACGCTTTCCGCCATCGGCAGCCCCGAGCACCTGCACTCCGTGCGGCTGGCCCTGGAGGCCGGCGTGCCGATCGCCATGGGCACCGACAATCCCGTGACGCCGCATGCCAATGCCCTCAACGAGATCACCTTGCTGGCCTCCGCCGGCCTCGGCGCCGTCGGGGCTCTCCGCGCCGCCACTCTCCACGCCGCCCAGCTGCTCCAGCTCGACGACCGTGGCGAGATCGCCGTCGGCAAGCGGGCCGACCTCGTCCTCCTCGACGGCGACGACCTCTCCGTGGACAACCTCGCCGGTCGGATCAAAGCCGTGTGGCGCAACGGAAGGAGGTTCCGCTGACCATGGCCGCCTTCAAGGACCTCGTCGTCGACTGCCGCCATCCCGCCTCGCTGGCCCGCTTCTGGGCCGCCGCCCTCGACGACCACGCCATCGCCCCGTACGACGAGGCCGCCATGGACTACCTGCGGGCACAGGGCATCACCGACCCCGAGGACGACCCGACCGTCCTGCTCACCGGCTCCCCGCGCATCTGGTTCCAGCTCGTCCCCGAGTCCAAGGTCGTCAAGAACCGCATGCACATCGACCTGCGCACCGAAGACCCGGCCGAGCTATCCCGCCTCCTCGCCCTCGGGGCCACCGTCACCGCGCGGCACCCGGACTGGGTGCAACTGGCCGACCCCGAGGGCAACGAGTTCTGCCTGTTCACCTACGCCTAGCGGCGCCACAAGAAACGCCAGGCAAGGCCCTTTCACTGCACCTACGCCAAAACCTTGCGGGCCAGGGATCGCACGGATGCGCGTAGGGCCGGGAGATCGTGGTCGACCAACACGCCGTCCCGTTTGACGACCCGACCGTCCACCAGCACGGTGCGCACGTCGGCGACGCCGGCGGTGGCCACGATGCCGCCGGCCACTCGGTCGGCGGGCAGGTGCGCGAAGCCGTCCAGCAGCACGAGGTCGGCTCGCTTGCCGACCTCAAGGGAACCGGTCCGGGGGCCGAGACCGATGGCCCGGGCCCCGTCCAACGTCGCCGACGCGAGCAGGGACGAAGCCGGCCGGGCCACGCTGTGGATGCGTTCGAGCCACAGCGCCAACCGCATCGGCTCGAACAGATCCGCAACCGAGTTGATCACGACGTCGACGCCGAGGGCGGGGGTGCCGCCGGCGGCGGCGAAGCGACCGTAGGCCGGGAATCCGTGGCCCATCATGGATTCCACGACCGGCGTGACGGTCAGCCCGCTGCCGGCGGCGGCCAGCAGCTTGATCTCGTCGTCGGCGAGGTTGTTGCCGTGCACGAAATGCAGGTCCGGGCCGAGCAGTTCCGCCATCTCGGCCACCACGCCGGTTCCGTTGACGTGCATGGTGGTCACGAGCCCGAGCGACCGGGCGACCGCGATGTCCCGCGCACTGTCCTCAGGGGACAGGCAGGCGACGGCCGCGGTGACCAGCCCCTGCGCCCCGGCAAAGCGATGCGCATGATCGCGGTAGACGCCGAACACGGCCCGGATGCCCGACGCGGTCAGCGCCGAGTGGGCGACGGCCGGATCGCCGACGTGTCCCCAGTCCAGCACCGTGGTCACGCCGGCGTTCAACGCCTCGGCCGCACCCAGCAGCACCGAGGCGTGCACCTCGTCCGCGGACAGGGTTTGCACCCTGGGCAACACCTCCGACAGGTACATGTCGATCGGCGTGTCGGCCCCGCTTCCCCGCATCGCCGCCTGCACCAGATGCCGATGGGTGTCGACGAACCCCGGCAACACCACCAGGCCGGCCGCGTCGATCACCTCCGGGGCGTCACAGGACCCGATCCCCGCGATCACGCCGTCGTCCACCAGCACGTCGGCGATCCCCACGCCGAGCACGTGCCCGCCCCTGACCACCAGCACGACTACCTCCCCTGAAAGCTTTTCCAAAAGCTATACCGAAAGCTTTCGTCACGCAAGCTACCCTGAGTGACATGCGGGACGTGGTCGACGGCATTCTCGACGCCTGGCGCGGCCAGCTGCCGGAGATCGCCGGCATCGAGCTGGAGCTGTCCAAACGGGCCGGCCGCCTGCACACCATGCTGGCCGAGGCCACGAACGGCCAGCTCAGCCGGTTCGGGCTGACCAAGGCCGAGTACGACGTGCTCGCGGTCCTGCGCTCGACCGGCGAGCCCCACCGGCTGCGCCCGACCGATCTGGCGGCCCGGCTGCTGCTGTCCTCCGGCGGCACCAGCAACGTGCTGCGGCGGCTGGCCGCGGAGGGCCTGGTCACCCGCGAGGCCGACCCGGACGACGCGCGCTCCAGCTGGGTGCAGCTGACCCCGCAGGGCGCCGACACGGCCGAGGCCGCGGTCCTCGCCAGCACCGAAGCCCAGGGCACGCTGCTCAAGGCCGTGCCGCCCGAGACCGCGCGCCAAGCGGCCGACATCCTGCGCGAGGTGCTGCTCGCGCTGGGCGACCGGCCCTGATTCGCATCCGACCCCGACGACAGGGCACGATCAAGCCATCATGACGCTCACCGACCAGTTGCCCGCCGACAACGACCCGGACGCCCTCTACGAGGCCTTCTCCGCCTGGGCGGACGGGCAGGGCCTGTCGCTCTACCCGCACCAGCAGGAGGCGCTGATCGAGGTCGTCTCCGGCTCGAACGTCATCCTCAGCACGCCCACCGGCTCCGGCAAGAGCCTCGTCGCCGCCGGCGCGCACTTCGCCGCGCTGGCCAACGGCGTGCGGACGTTCTACACCGCGCCGATCAAGGCCCTGGTGTCGGAGAAGTTCTTCGCCCTGTGCGAGACCTTCGGCGCGGACAAGGTCGGCATGCTCACCGGCGACGCCAGCGTCAACGAGACCGCGCCGATCATCTGCTGCACGGCCGAGATCCTGGCCAACATCGCGCTGCGCGACGGGGCCGAGGCCGACGTGGGCCAGGTCGTGATGGACGAGTTCCACTTCTACTCCGAGCCGGACCGGGGCTGGGCCTGGCAGGTGCCGCTGCTGGAGCTGCCCAGGGCCCAGTTCGTGCTGATGTCGGCCACGCTCGGCGACGTCACCAAATTCGAGAAGGACCTGACCCGCCGCACCGGGCGCGCCACCGCCGTGGTCAAGAACGCCGAACGGCCGGTGCCGCTGCATTTCAGCTACGTGCTGACGCCGTTGCAGGAGACCCTGGAGGAGCTGCTCCAGACCAAGCAGGCCCCGGTCTACGTCGTGCACTTCACCCAGGCCGCGGCCATCGAACGGGCCCAGGCCCTGATGAGCATCAACGTCTCGACCCGGGCCGAGAAGGACGCCATCGCCGAGCTGATCGGCCGGTTCCGGTTCAGCTCGGGCTTCGGCAAGACGCTGTCCCGTCTGGTCCGGCACGGCATCGGCGTGCACCACGCCGGCATGCTGCCCAAGTACCGGCGGCTGGTGGAGCGGCTGGCCCAGGCCGGCCTGCTCAAGATCATCTGCGGCACGGACACCCTCGGCGTCGGCATCAACGTGCCGATCCGCACCGTGCTGTTCACCGCCCTGTCCAAGTACGACGGCGTGCGCACCCGCCACCTCAAGGCCCGCGAGTTCCACCAGATCGCCGGCCGGGCCGGCCGCGCCGGCTACGACACCGTCGGCATGGTCGTCGTGCAGGCCCCCGAGCACGTGGTGGAGAACGAGAAGGCCCTGGCCAAGGCCGGCGACGACCCCAAGAAGCGGCGCAAGGTGGTGCGCAAGAAGCCGCCGGAGGGCTTCGTGTCCTGGGGCGAGGCCACGTTCACCCGCCTGGTCGAGGCCGAGCCGGAGCCGCTGACCTCCAGCTTCCAGGTCAGCCACTCCATGCTGCTCAACGTGATCGGCCGGCCCGGCGACGCCTTCCAGGCCATGCGGCACCTGTTGGAGGACAACCACGAGGACCGCAAGTCGCAGATCCGGCTGATCCGGCGGGCCATCGCCATGTACCGGGCGCTGCTGGCCGCCGGCGTGGTCGAGAAACTGGACGAGCCCGACGAGCAGGGCCGGACCATCCGCGTCACCGTCGACCTGCAACTGGACTTCGCCCTCAACCAGCCGCTGTCGCCGCTGGCCCTGGCCTCGGTCGACCTGCTCGACCGGGACTCCCCCACGTACGCGCTGGACGTCGTGTCGATCATCGAGGCGACGCTGGACGACCCGCGCCAGGTGTTGTCGGCGCAGCAGTTCAAGGCCCGCGGCGACGCCGTCAACAGGATGAAGGCCGACGGCATCGAGTACGACGAGCGGATGGCGCTGCTGGAGGACGTCACCTACCCGAAGCCGCTGGAGGAGCTGCTCAACGCGGCCTACGACGCCTACCGGCGCGGGCACCCGTGGGTGCTCGACCACCACCTGTCGCCCAAGGCCGTGGTCCGTGACATGTTCGAGCGGGCCATGACGTTCACCGAGTACATCGGCTTCTACCAGCTGGCCCGGTCCGAGGGCCTGGTGCTGCGCTACCTGGCCGACGCGTTCAAGGCGCTGCGGCAGACGGTGCCGGACGAGGCCAAGACCGAGGAGCTCACCGACCTGGTGGAGTGGCTGGGCGAGCTGGTCCGGCAGGTCGACTCCAGCCTCATCGACGAGTGGGAGAAGCTGGCCAATCCCGAGGAGCAGCTGGACAAGCCGCTCGACGAGCGGCCGCCGGCGGTCACCACCAACGAGCGGGCCTTCCGGGTGCTGGTGCGCAACGCGCTGTTCCGCCGGGTCGAGCTGGCCGCGCTGCGCCGCTACTACGACCTGGGCGAGCTGGACTCCGAGTACGGCTGGGACGCGCAGGCCTGGCAGGAGGCGCTGGAGCCGTACTTCGAGGAGTACGACCGCATCGGCACCGGGCCCAACGCCCGTGGGCCGCAGCTGTTGCAGATCGAGATCGAGCCGGAGCGCTGGCTGGTCCGGCAGGTGTTCGACGACCCCGCCGGCGACCACGACTGGGGCATCAGCGCCGAGGTGGACCTGTTGGGGTCCGACGAATCCGGGACGGCGGCGATCACCGTCACGGACGTCGGCCCCCTCACCTCCTGACGGCCGCCGATCGCTCGGCCGTCCACCTGAAGGGAACTCCGGCCCCCACCCGACGGGTCGGAATCCCCTTCAGGGCGCTCCTGACCGGCCCTCCCCGGCCAATCAGGAGATCGCGGCGTCGACCCGGCGCTCGATCAGCTCGAGCACCTCGTCCGGGTCGAGCCCCGGTTGGACGGCGGCCAATGCCTTGACCGCCTCCAGGGCGGCGATGGCCATCGCCTCGGCCCGGCCGGCCCGCACGCTCGACCGCACCAGCCACTCCGGGAAGGAGTAGGTCTCCTGGCTGGCCGGGTCGTCCGGGTCGTGCTCCGGGTTGACCAGGCGCCAGCCGTTCAGCGCGCTGATCATCGTGGCCGGCAGCGCCTGGAGCGACTCGTCGAGCCCCGCCACGGCCGTGGCCACGTCCACCGAAACCATCCCGCCCTCTCTCCCCTCACCTGTGGTGCTGTGCCCAGTCCCCCCGGGCACGGCCATGGTGCTGCTTCACCGCCCGTCACGACATCCGGGAAACCCCGTACATCCACAACTACGGATGTAGACTCAGTATTTGATACCCTGAATATGTGACACCCGAAACACCCGAAACCGTCGAACCGGGCATGGTGCTGGCCCGGCTGGCCCGCGTCGCCGAGCGCGCGCTGCTGCGCGTGGAGCTGACGCTGCCTCAGTACCGGATGCTGTCCGTGCTGACGGCGGCAAATCCGTCGACGGCGTCACGGGTGGCGTGGATGCTGTCGGTCAAGCCGGCCACCGTCACCGCGGTGATGGACGGGCTGGTCGCGGGCGGATACGTGCGGCGCGAGCCGGACCCGACCGACCGGCGCAAGGTCACGCACGAGGTCACCGACGCCGGCCGGCGCCTGCTGGCCGCGGCCAACGACGCCATCCGCGGCCATCTGGCCGGGCTGGCCACGTTCCTCGACGAGGAGCAGGCCGACCAGGCGATGGCCGCGCTGACGCTGTGGCACCAGGCGCTGGGACGCGCCAGACAAGCCGAATGGGCCGCCCGCGAGGGCGCGCAGAGGGGGGAATGCCGGTGAGCAAGACGTATCCGCCGCCGACCGCCGCGATCGACCCGGATCCGCGGAAGTCGTGGCTGCGGCGGGCACTGCCGCTGCTCGGGGCGCACAAGTGGATGTTCGGCACGGCGCTGGCCTCGTCGGCGCTGAGCCTGCTGGTGTCGGTGCAGGTGCCGACGCTGATCCAGGACGCCCTGGACAACTCGATCGTCGCCCACACCGTGCCGCTGTCGACCTACATGTGGTGGCTGGTCGGGCTGACCGCGGTCATGCTGATCGCCGGCTTCTTCGCCCGGCAGCTGCTGTTCCGCACCGCGTACAAGATCGAGTACGACCTGCGCAACCTGATGTACGAGCACCTGACCGGGCTGTCGTTCCCGTTCTACGACCGCTCGCAGA
This sequence comes from Kutzneria sp. NPDC052558, assembly GCF_044547355.1. NCBI lineage: Bacteria > Bacillati > Actinomycetota > Actinomycetes > Pseudonocardiales > Pseudonocardiaceae > Kutzneria > Kutzneria sp. NPDC052558. The sequence goes on along the minus strand of NZ_JBIUAG010000016.1, from coordinate 70,250 downwards.
CCGGGCAGCTGATCTCCCGGGCCAACTCCGACATCCGCTCGGTGCAGATGTACCTGGCCTTCGCGCCGTTCATGCTGGTGCAGTGCGGCATCGCCGTGGTCGCCTTCGGCTACATGCTGGCCATCAGCATGCCGCTGGCCATCCTGGCCATGCTGCCGATGCCGCTGGTGTTCGTGACCAGCCGGCAGATGCAGCGCTCAATGTTCCCGGTGTCGTGGCTGATCCAGGCCCGGCTGGCCGACGTGGCCACCGTGGTCGACGAGAACGTCAACGGCGTGCGCGTGGTCAAGTCGTTCGCGGCCGAACGACGGCAGCTGTCGCTGCTGCAACGGGCCGCGATCAAGGTGCGCTGGGCCTATGTCAAGGACGCCGACCTGCGGGCCCGGTGGACGCCGGCCACCCAGAACCTGCCCCGGGTGGGCATGGCGATCGTGCTGCTGTACGGCGGATTCCTGGCCATCCAGGGCAATCTGGGCGTCGGCGCCATCCTGGCCTTCAACTCCTACCTGCTGATGTTGCAGATCCCGTTCACCATGCTCGGCATGCTGATCATGATGGGGCAGCGGGCGTCGGCATCGGCCAAGCGCCTGTACGAGGTGCTCGACGAGAAGCCGGAGATCGTGGACGCCACGGACGCCGTGCCGCTGACCGAGGCCCGCGGCGACGTGGTCTTCGACGGCGTGCGCTTCGGCTACGGCGACGGACCCGATGTGCTGGACGGGTTCTCGCTGCGGCTGGACAGCGGCGAGACCGTCGCCCTGGTCGGCCGGACCGGCAGCGGAAAGTCCACTGTGGCCAGACTGCTGCCGCGGTTCTACGACGTGCGCGAGGGTTCGGTCAGCGTCGACGGCCACGACGTGCGGGGCGTGACCCTGCACAGCCTGCGCGACACCGTGGGCATCGTGCTGGACGAGCCCTTCCTGTTCTCGGCCTCGGTGCGGGACAACATCGCCTACGGGCGGCCGGACGCGGAGATCGCCGAGATCGAACTGGTGGCCAAGCTGGCCGGCGCGCACGAGTTCATCACCGAGTTGGCGCAGGGCTACGACACCGTGGTCGGCGAACGCGGCTACACCCTGTCCGGCGGGCAGCGGCAGCGCATCGCGATCGCCCGGACCCTGCTGGTCAACCCGCCGGTGCTGATCCTGGACGACGCCACCAGCGCCATCGACGTCCAGGTGGAGCAGGAGATCCACGCCGGGCTGCGGACCCTGTTCGCCGGCCGCACCACGCTGATCATCGCGCACCGGCTGTCCACGATCAGCCTGGCCGACCGGGTGGTGCTGCTGGACGAGGGCCGGATCGTGGCCGACGGCACGCACGCGGAACTGTTGGAGAGCACGCCCTTGTACGCCGAAGTGTTGGCCCAGGGCAATGTTCACGAGGGCAATGTTCACGAGGGCGATGTTCACGAGTTGGGGGGTGTGGCGCGATGACGTTTCCCGGAGGTGGAGGCGGCGGCGGTCCGATGTTCGGCGCCGCGCGGGCCGGCGCGTCGGGGCTGCCGTTCGCCGGCGTGCCGTCGGAAATGCAGGCCGGCGTGGACAAACTGCTCAAGACCGAGCCCGAGCATCCCGAGCCCGAGGTCGTCTTCGAGCACGGGCGGCCCGATCCCGACGGCGCCAAGCTCAGCCTGCGGCGGCTGGTCCGGCCGTACTGGGCGATGGCGCTGTGGGCCGGGCTGCTGGTGGTCGTCGAGGCCCTGACGCTTCAGGCCGGCCCCAAGCTGACCCAGATCGGCATCGACGACGGCATCATCGCCAAGGACTACGTGGTGCTTTGTGTGGTCGCCGGCGTGTTCCTGCTCAGCCTGCTGGTCACCGGCATCGCCCAGGCGATCCGGGTCAAGGTCACCGGGCGGATCGCCGCGTGGGTGATGAACGACCTGCGGGTGCGGGTGTTCACCCAGTTGCAGCGGCTGTCGCTGGACTTCTACACCGGCGAGAAGGCCGGCGTGATCATGACCCGGATGACCAGCGACATCGAGAACCTGCAACAACTTCTCCAGGACGGGCTGGTGCAGTTCGCCATCCAGGGCCTGACCATGGTCGTGGTGACCGTGGTGCTGTTCACCTACGACGTGCGGCTGGCGCTGATCACCGTCGTGCTGGTGGTGCCGGTGCTGACGCTGATGTCGCTGTGGTTCCACCGCGCGTCCAGCAAGGGCTACGTGCGGGTGCGGGACAACATCGCCGCCGTGCTGGCCGACCTCTCCGAGAGCCTGCAAGGTGTTCGCATCGTCACCGCGCACAACCGGCAGCGGCGCAACACCGAGCACCACCGGCAGGTCACCGGCAGGTACTACGACACCAACGTCCAAACCGGACGGATCAACTCGATCTACGGTCCAGGCACCCAGGTCGTCGGTGTGGCCGGGCAGCTGGCCCTGCTGGCCATCGGGGCCGGCATGGTGTCGGCCGGGCAGCTGACCATCGGCGAGCTGGTGGCGTTCCTGCTCTACCTGGGGGCGTTCTTCCAGCCCATCCAGCAGTTGGTGCAGCTCTACAACATGTACCAGCAGGGGCAGTCCTCCATCACCAAGCTCAAGTCCCTGCTCGGCGCCCAGCCGGCCGTGCCGGAGTCCGCCGGGGCGGTCGACCTGCCGCCGGTCGAGGGCGAGATCACCTTCGACGACGTGACGTTCGGCTACTCCCCCGACCGTCCGGTGATTTCCGGCGTGTCGCTGGACATCCGGGCCGGCGAGACGGTGGCCTTCGTCGGGCCCACCGGGGCCGGCAAGTCCACCCTGGCCAAACTGGTGACCCGGTTCTACGACCCCACCTCGGGCCGGGTGCTCATCGACGGGCACGACCTGCGCGAGGTCCGCATCGAGTCCCTGCGTCGGCAACTCGGCGTCGTGCCCCAGGAACCGTTCCTGTTCGCCGGGCCGCTGCGGGACAACGTCCGCTTCGCCAGCCCCGACGCCTCCGACGAGCAGGTCTGGGGCGCGCTGCGGGCCGTCGGCCTGGTCGAGGTCGTCGAACGCATGCCCCAGGGCCTGGACACCATCGTCCAGGAACGCGGCCAGTCACTGTCCTCCGGCGAACGCCAGCTGGTGGCGTTGGCCCGCGCTTTCCTGGCCCAGCCCCGGGTTCTGGTGCTGGACGAGGCGACGTCCAATTTGGACCTCCAGTCCGAGACCAAGATCGAGGACGCGCTGGACGTCCTGCTGGAGCGCCGCACCGCCATCCTCATCGCCCACCGGCTTTCCACCGCGATGAAGGCCGACCGCATCGTCGTGGTCGACGAGGGCCGCATCGTCGAGGTCGGCAGCCACGACGAACTGGTGGCCGCCGGCGGCAAGTACACCCAGATGTACGCCACCTGGACCAGCCAAACCGCCGACGTCCACTAGCGGCGGTACAGCGTGATGGAGTGGCCGACGTCGTCGACGGGCGTGCTGGTGGCGAGCAGAGCCATCAGCTTCGGGTCGTCCTTGGCGACCGCGGAGTCGGAGACGGCGAGCAGACCGTGGACCTGGTCCGGGGGCACGGCGAGCGGGTCGGCGGCGCGGATGCCGTAGTAGGACGGCAATCCACTGCCCTTGTAGACGAGCCAGACCGGCTGGCCCGCGTAGTCCTCGCGCAGGCGCGCGGCCAGCCGGCCCAGGTCCTGGCCCCAGTCGACGTTGGAGTCGTGCAGGACCAGGTGGGTGTTCGCCGGCCCGCCGAAGGCCTCGTTGGAGTACGGCAGGTAGTACGGAAACGTCAGCAGCGAGCTGACCGCCGTGAAGGCGACCATGGCGGCGGCGAGAACACGGGCCCAGCGAACGCGGAGGATCACCACAAACGCGGCGGCGACGGCGAGGAACATCGGGGTGAACACGACGTACCGGACACCGAGGTCCCGGCTGCCGGTCATCGCCGCCACGAACAGCACGACTGTGGGCACGAGCACGTAAGGCGCGGCGATCCGAAGCCGAGGAACCGAGAGCATCACGGCGGCGCCGGCCACCCAGAGCGCCAGCATTCCCAACGGCGTCTTCACCAGCAGCGCGGCGGGCAGGTAGTACCAGAGCGGCCCGTCGTAGTGCCGGCCGAACAGGAACGTGCCCCAGACCTGGTCCTCCAGGCCGAACTGGAACCGCATCCCGTACCGGTAGGGCTCGGGCAGCGGCAACCAGTCGACGATCGCCCGCAGCCCATGGACGACGGGAGCAGCGTCGGCCGGCGGCTCCCAGCGCAGCTGCGGATCCACCACCAGGTACGACGCCCAGACAACCACGATCGCGAGCACCCCCACCCCTGCGGCCGCGACCGCGCCGCGCCGGAGCCAGCGCGTGGGGCTGGCGTGCCGGAAGGACAGCACGGCCAGCCCCAACACCACCGGAACCGCGGCCAGGGCGCTCATCTTCGTCGCCACCGCCGCGCCGAGGGCCAGCCCCGCCAGCGGAAGGTAGCGGCCGGGACGATCACGGGCCCGCCACACCAGCCACACCGAGGTCAGCAGGAACCCGGCCACCGGCACGTCGAGGGTGGCCAGCGACCCGTTGGCGATCACGTCGGGCGAGAAGGCGTACAGGGCCAGCGCCACCAGCCCGCCGACCGGCCCGACCAGGTCCCGGGCGAACGCCAGCACCACCAGCCCGAACAGCAGGGTCACCACGATCACCGGCAGCCGGCCCAGCAGGATCAGCCGCCCCGGGTCGTTGCCCGACCGGTACAGCACCTGCTGGCCCAGCTGCGACTCGTCGCCGGCGAACGACCGGTCGAGGTGCGGGCCGGCGAAGGCCACTCCGGCGGCGATGATCAGCTTCCCCAGCGGCGGGTGCTCCGGGTTGTAGCGCAGGCTGTGCTGGTCCAGGTAGGCGACGGCGGCGCCCACGTAGACCGGCTCGTCGATGGTCGGCGTCTGCTCCACCGCCGTCGTCACCATCACGATCGCCATCTGGGCCAGCAGCGCGACGACGGCCAGCGCGAAGGCCCAGCGCCGCGGCCGACCCCTCGGTGTCGTCTCGTCCGCGCCGGGCCACGGGCGTGGGGAGGACAACACCGGGTGGATCCCTTCTGATGACGTTCTGTCATGGTCACACGTCTTGCCGGGCGATGCGGTTCAGTGGTCGACTGCGGGGATGCCGGGTCCTAGACGACGGTCGGTGCTGATCTCCAGGCTGGCGGGCGAGCACCGGGACAGCTCGCAGGCGGCGATCCTGGCCGAGCTGCGGCGGTGCCTGCTGGACGGCGGGGTGCCGCCCGGGTCGGCGATTCCGCTGGACGAGGTGGCGGCGGTGTTCGGGGTGAGCGTGATCCCGGTCCGCGAGTCGCTGAAGACGCTGATCGGCGAGGGCTTGGTCGAGCACCGGCCCAACCTGGGGTACACGGTGGCGAAGCTGACGCCGGCCGAGCTGCGGGAGATGTACCTCGTACGGGAGGTGCTGGAGACGGCGGCGTTGACCGCCTCGGTGAAGGCCGCCGACGACAAAGCCGACGAAGCGGTGAAACAGGCGCATCAGGCGATGGCGCGGGCGGTCCGGGACGGCGACGCGCAGGCGTATCACCGGGAGAGCCGCCGATTCCACCTCGCGCTGGTGACGCCGTGCGGCATGCGCCGGCTGCTGGGCATGTTCGAATCGGCCTGGAACATCACCGAGCCGCTGCAATCCATGACGCACCTGACGGCGGCCGAACGCGGGGCGCTGCAACGGGATCACGACGAGATCCTGGCGGCGTTCCTGGCCCGCGACACTGAGGCGTTGCTCACTGCGGCCCGCGCCCATCACGGCGGATTGCGCGTGGCCCTGGACTCGCTGCCGAGCGACACGGGCCTGTTCGCCTGACCATGTTCGGCCGCACGCCGCCATCACCTGATCTGGAGCGGTTCGCGGCCAAGCGCATGGGCGCGAAGACCCACGAGATCGACAGCAGCCACGTGCCGATGCTCTCGCAGCCGGAGTAGGTGCTGGACATCATCCGCGACGCCGCCAGTTCGCTGACGGGCTGACATATATGGTTCGCGTCACCGGGTCGTAACACGGCGCTCCTAGCGTTCGCTGCAACCGAACCTAGGAGCGCCCATGACCGAGATCCTGGCCCGCACCGAGGACACCGCCGCGACCGAGCCCGATCCCCGGCTGGCCAACGACGATCTCCAGCCTCTGGCCGAACAGCGTTGGGGCGCATACAACATCTTCGCGTTCTGGATGTCGGACGTGCACAGCGTCGGCGGCTACGTGACCGCCGGCAGCCTGTTCCTGCTGGGACTGAGCAGCTGGCAGGTGCTGGTGGCGCTGCTGGTGGGCATCGTCATCGTGCAGGTGTTCTGCAACCTGGTGGCCAAGCCCAGCCAGGCGGCGGCGGTGCCGTACCCGGTGATCTGCCGGGCCGCCTTCGGGGTGCTGGGCGCGAACATCCCGGCGCTGATCCGCGGGCTGATCGCCGTCGCCTGGTACGGCATCCAGACCTATCTCGCCTCGGCGGCGCTGGATGTGTTGCTGCTCAAGCTCTTTCCGACGTTGACCCCGTTGGCGGACGTGGGGCGGCACGGTTTTCTCGGGTTGTCGGCGCTGGGCTGGGGCTCGTTCATGCTGCTGTGGGTGTTGCAGGCGGCGGTGTTCTGGACCGGCATGAACACGATCCGCCGGTTCATCGACTTCTGCGGCCCGGCGGTGTACGTGGTGATGATCCTGCTCGCCGGCTACCTGCTCTACCGGGCCGGCTGGGGCGCGATCGACCTCGACCTGGGGGCGGTGAAATACCAGGGCCTGGACGTGATTCCGGTGATGCTCGGGGCGATCGCCCTTGTGGTGTCGTACTTCTCCGGCCCGATGCTGAACTTCGGCGACTTCTCCCGCTACGGCCGCTCCTTCGCGGCGGTCCGGCGCGGCAACCTGCTGGGCCTGCCGGTGAACTTCCTGGCCTTCTCGGTGCTGGTGGTGGTGACGGCCTCGCTGACCGTGCCGGTGTTCGGGCAGCTGATCACCGACCCGGTGCAGACGGTGGCCCGCATCGACAGCACCACGGCGATCGTGTTGGGGGCGTTGACGTTCACCACCGCCACCATCGGCATCAACATCGTCGCCAACTTCATCTCGCCGGCCTTCGACTTCTCCAACCTCAGCCCGCAGCGGATCAGCTGGCGCACCGGCGGCATGATCGCCGCGGTCGGCTCGGTGCTGATCACGCCGTGGAACCTCTACGACAACCCGGAGGTCATCCACTACACCCTGGAGACGCTGGGCGCGTTCATCGGCCCGCTGTTCGGGGTGCTGATCGCCGACTACTACCTGGTGCGCCGGCAGGTGATCGACGTCGCCGACCTGTTCAGCATGTCCCCGACCGGAACCTACTGGTACCGCAGGGGTTTCAACCCGCGGGCGATCATCGCCACCGTGGTCGGCGCGGCCGTCGCCGTCACGCCCGTGCTGGCTCCCGGCCTGGCCGCCGTGGCCCCGTACAGCTGGTTCATCGGCATGGGCCTGAGCCTGGTCGTCTACCGGGCGGTGTCGCCGAAGTGCTGATCAAAGTGGTGAATCCCAACACCAGCGCGGACATGACGGCGATCATCGGGCAGGCCGCCCTCGGCGTCGCCGCTCCCGGCACCACGATCCGGGCCGTGACCTCGCGGATGGGGCCGGCGTCCATCGAGAGCCACTACGACGAGGCGCTGAGCGTGCCGGGGGTGCTGGCCGAGATCGCCGGCGCGGACGGCTACGTGATCGCCTGCTTCGGCGACCCCGGCCTGGACGCCGCCCGCGAGATCGCCGACGGCCCGGTCGTGGGCGTCGCCGAGGCCGCCATGCACGCCGCGTCGTTCCTGGGCCGGGGTTTCACCGTCGTCACCACCTTGGCCAGAACCGCCGGCCGCGCCTGGGATCTGGCCGACCGCTACGGCCTGGCCCGGCTCTGCCGCCGGGTTCGGGCCTGCGAGGTGCCGGTGCTGGAGGTCGCCCTCGCCGAGAAGGCCATCACCGAGGAGTGCCGCACCGCCGCCGTGCAGGACGGGTGCGACGCCATCGTGCTCGGGTGTGCCGGCATGGCGGACTTGGCGGCGCGTCTGACCGCCGAGATCGGGCTGCCGGTGATCGACGGCGTCGCCGCCGCCACCCTCCAGGCGCAGTCGCTGGTCGCGATGGGCCTGCGCACCGGATCCCGGCACGAGTACGCCCCTCCCCCGCCCAAGCCCTACACCGGTCTGCTCGCCGAGTTCGCGGTGGGACGGGCACGTTCGGCGGAGTCGGGCGGGCCGGTCACGTCGTAGCCTGGAGGTTCCGTCCAGGCGAGGACGTGGTCGATGCGCACGGGGCAGAACCTGCTGGGGCCGTTGCGACACGTGACGACCTACTACCGCACGCCGCCGGTCGGCCGGGTGGCCGCCGACCTCGAACTCGGCGCCGGCGTGCCCTCGGGGCTGAGCGAGGTCACCGGCGAGCTGTTCGACGCCCAGGGGCTGGACGCGGTGCTACCCAAGGTCCTCGACGGCGCGCTGACCTTGATGGGGGCCGAGGCCGGCAACATCCAACTGCTCGACCCCGACGAGGATTCGCTGGTGCTGGTCACCCAGTCCGGCTTCGGGGCCGAGTTCCTTGACCACTTCGCCGTGGTCCGGGACTCGGGCTCGGTGTGCGGGCGCGCGGCGCTGCGGGGCGTGCAGGTGGTCGTCGACGACGTCAAACAGGACCTGACGTCCGCGCCGCACCGGCGGGTCTTCCGGATCGCCGGCGTGCGCTCGGTCGTGTCCACGCCGCTGCTCGACGGAACCGGCCGGCTGATCGGCATGATCTCCACCCACCTGCCGTGGCCCGGCCGCCCGCCCGAGCGGGACCTGCGCGGCATGCGCCTCTACAGCCAACTCGCCGGCGAGGTCGTCGCCGGGGAGTTGGCCATGCTGTCACCCGAGGTACAGGGCCCAGAACAGGCAACCGGCTGACGTTTCGGTGTGTCTGTGAGCGGGACTCGCCGGGGTGGCTAGGGTGTCCGGGTGACGAGCATGTCCCGGTGGTCGGACGAGAACGGCGGGCTGGACTTCGGTCTGCTGGCGCTGCGGCTGATGCTGGCGGCGGCGATGGGGGCGCACGGCCTGATGCAGGTGTTCGGCTGGTTCGGCGGCCCGGGCCTGGCGCGGTTCGGCGTGCTGCTTCAGGGCTACGGCTTCAGCCGCAACATCGAGTTCCTGACCTGGCTGACCGGGATCACCGAGGTCGCCGGCTCGGTGCTGATCGTGCTGGGCCTGTTCACGCCGCTGGCCGCGGCCGGCCTGCTGGGGGTGGCGGTCAGCGCGGTCAAGGCCAAGTGGACGGGTGGGTTCACTTCGGGCGAGGGTTTCGAGCTGGAGCTGGTCCTGGCGGTCGTCGCCCTCGCGCTGCTGATGGCCGGCCCCGGCTGGTACGCCCTGGACCGGCACACCGCGTGGCGGCGCAAGCCGCTCGGTTTCGCCATCGGCGGACTCGTGCTGGCCTTCGGCGGGGCGGCGGCGGTGGGCTCCCTGTTCTGACGCCGCGGTCGCGACCCCGACAGAATGGGGTCCATGGATGATCAGCTGGTGAAGCTGGCCGACGCCCACGGGGTCGCCACCTGGTACGAGGGCAGCGAGCGCCGCCGCATCGAGGTGGCCGCCGACGTGGTGGTCGAGGTGCTGGCCAAGCTCGGTGTCGACGCGAGCGGACCGGAGGCCATCCGAACGGCATTGGCCCAGGTCACAGCGGACACACTCCCTCCGACCATCGTGCTCCGCCAGGGCCACCCCCTCCCCCTCCCCCACGCCGGTAACGGGCCTTTCCTGGCATCGGCGACGGTGCGGACCGAGGACGGCGAGACCCTGGAGATCGGGGACGAGATTCCCGGGGACCTGCCGCTGGGCTGGCACACGCTGACCGCCGGGGACCGTGAGATCACGCTGGTGGTGGCGCCGAAGAGCCTGCCGGAACCGCCCCGGACCTGGGGCTGGATGCTCCAGCTGTACGCGATGCACTCCACGGGCTCCTGGGGCGTGGGCGACCTCCGCGACCTGACCGACTTCGTCACCTGGTCCAAGGACAACGGCGCCGGGGTGGTGTTGCTGAACCCGATGCACGCGGTGGCCCCGGTGCACCCGATCCAGCCCTCCCCCTACTCCCCCTCCAGCCGCCGGCACACCAATCCGGTCTACCTCCGCGTCACCGAGACGGCCGAGTACCGGCGGGCCGACGACGCCACGAAGGCGGCCGTCGATGCGTTGAAGCCGGACCACGAGCCGGAGCTGATCGACTACGACCAGGTCTGGGACGCCAAGATCAAGGCGCTTGAGCTGCTGAAGCCGGCGACCACGCCGGCGGGCGACGACTTCGCGCTCTACTGCGCCCTGGCCGAGGTGCACGGGGCCGACTACCGGGAATGGCCGGAGGAACTGCGTCACCCGGACAACCCCGAAGTCCGCGCCCAAGCCGATCCGGAGCGCGTCGGCTTCCACGCCTGGCTTCAGCAACTGTGCGACCAGCAGCTGGAAACGGCCCGCGAGGCGGCCGAGGGCATGGCGGTCGGCATCGTGCACGACCTGCCGGTGGGCGTGGACCCGGGCGGCGCGGACGCCTGGGCGCTGCAGGACGTGCTGGCCACGGGCGTCACGGTCGGGGCCCCGCCCGACGCCTTCAACCAGCAGGGCCAGAACTGGTCGCTGCCGCCCTGGCATCCGCGACGGCTGGCCGAGGCCGGCTACAAGCCGTACCGCGACCTGCTGCGGGCGGTGTTCCGGCACTCGCAGGGCCTGCGCATCGACCACATCGCCGGCCTGTGGCGGCTGTGGTGGATCCCCGGCGGCGACGCCCGGCGGGGCACGTACGTCCGCTACGACGCCGACGCGATGACCGGCATCCTGGCCCTTGAGGCCCACCGCGCGCAGGCGGCGGTGATCGGCGAGGACCTGGGCACGGTCGAGCCCGTCGTCACGGAAACCTTGCACGCCAACAACATGCTGTCCTCGGCGGTGCTCTGGTTCGAGCGCGACGACGACGGGAACCTCGTGCCGCAGCAGGACTGGCCGCAGGAGGCGACGGCCAGCATCAGCACCCACGACCTGCCCACGGCGGCCGGTTTCCTGCGCAGCGAGCACGTGCGGGTCCGGGCCGAGTTGGGCGTGCTGGCCGGCGACGTGGACGCCGAATACGCCAACGCCGCCAAGGAACGCCGGGAGCTGCTGGCCGTTCTCGGCCTGGACGAGAGCGCCGCCGAGGAGGACGTGATCGTCGCGATGCACGCCCTGCTGGCCGGCACCCCGTGCCGGCTGGTGTTGGCGTCCCCGTACGACGTGATCGGCGAGACCCGCCAGCCCAATCTCCCCGGCACCGTCGACGAGTACCCGAATTGGCGTATCCCGTTCCCGGTTGACGTAGCGGCGTTCCTGGCCGACCCGCGGGTGTCACGCGCCGTGAGCACGATGCGAGATCGGTGACAGGACATCTGCCCGAAGATCCCCTTCCGCATTGCCTCGAGCAGGACGGGCTTCCTACCATGCGGAGATAACGCAATGTGAACAACGGTGAAACGCCCCGCCGAGACGAGAGGGGCAGCCATGTCTGGTGCCCGACGTGCAACGACGCACCGTCCGTCCCTGCACTGGTTCCTGACCGAGCCGGTCCGCGGCGCGATGACCTTCGGCGCGCTGCCGTTCGCGGCGCCGCTGCTGTCACGCGCACCCAGGGGCGACGGGCACGGTGTGCTGCTGTTACCGGGATTGATGGCCGACGACACCAGCAACGAGCCGCTGCGCTGGTATCTGTCCCGGCTCGGCTACACCACGCGGGGCTGGGGCCTTGGCCGCAACATCGGCCCGACCGAGGCGGTGCTGGACGGCATGCCGGTGCTGCTGGCCGACCTGGCCGCCCGCACCGGCGGCCCGGTCTCGGTGGTCGGCTGGAGCCTGGGCGGCATCTACGCCCGTGAGCTGGGGCGCGACCACCCGCACCTGGTCCGCCAGGTGATCACCATGGCCAGCCCGTTCGCGCTGGTCGACTCCCGGCAGAGCCGCGCCGAGTACGCCTTCCGGCGCGGCTCCCACCGGCACGCCCATCCCGACCGGGTGCCCAAGCGGCACGAGCTGGGCCGGCCGATCCCGGTGCCGTCCACCGCGCTGTACTCCAGGTCGGACGGCATCGTTGACTGGCGGGCCTGCATGCAGGAGCCGGCGGCGGACCGGGAGAACGTCGAGGTCACCTGCGGCCACCTGGGCTTCGGCGTCGACCCGCTGACGCTGTGGGTGATCGCCGACCGGCTGGCCCAGCCGGCGAACGGCTGGCGGCCGTTCCGGCCGACCGGCTGGACCCGCGCCTTCTATCCGGCGGCGGCGGCGTGACGGCCCACAAGCCGGCCCCGTGGACGTTCGCCGAACCGTGGGGCGCGCGCGGCTGGATCACCGACCTGAACGGACCGGTTCACTGGGTCGACTTCGGCGGCGAGGGTGACGCCCCGCCGATCGTGTTCGTGCACGGCCTCGGCGGCTCGCACCTGAACTGGTCGCTGGTGGCCAAGGCGCTGGCCAAGGGCCGCCGCGCGGTCGCCCTGGACCTGCGGGGTTTCGGCCTCACCCCGGGCGCGCCGCGCAGCACGTCGATCCGGGCCAACGTGGGGCTGCTCAACAGCTTCGTCAACGAGGTCGTCGGCGGGCCGGTGGTGCTGGTCGGCAACTCCATGGGCGGCGTGATCTCCGTGCTACAGGCCCACAACAACCCGGAGACGGTCGCCGGGCTGGTGCTGCTCGACCCGGCGCTGCCGCCCACGACCGTCCGCCCGGACCTGCGGGTCGCGGCCATGTTCTCCGCGTACCTGATGCCCGGCCTCGGCGAGTTGTCCATGCGGCTCATGCAGTCCCGGCTGTCGTCACGACAACAGGTGCTGCGCATGCACAACCTGGTGCTGGCCGATCCGCGCAAGGCCGATCCGCAGCTGACCGAGGCCTCGGTGGCGATGGTCGACCAGCGCCGCGAGATTCCCGGCAAGGAGGAGTCCTTCCTCGGCGCCACCCGGTCGCTGCTGCGATTGCTGTCCCGGGGCGACCGCTACCGGCGGATCATGGCCGGCATCTCCGCGCCGGTGCTGCTGATCAGCGGCGCCGAGGACCGGCTGGTGCCGATCGCCGCCGCCCGCCGGGCCGCGGCGGCCAACCCGACCTGGGACTCCCTGTTCCTGCCCGGCGTCGGCCACACGCCCCAACTGGAGTCGCCGGCAACGGTGATCGACGCCGTGTCGACCTGGCTCGCACGCACCACCACCATCGCCGGAAAGTGAAGGGTGCCATGCAGCAACTCACCGGACTGGACGCCGCGTTCCTCGCCCTGGAGACCACCAATTCCACCGGCCACGTCGGCGGTGTCTGCATACTCGACCCGAGCGACGCGCCCCGGCCGCTGGACCTGGCGCTGCTCACCGAGGTGCTGGGGCAGCGGCTGCCACTGGTGCCGGTGATGCGGCGCAAGCTGCTGGAGGTGCCGCTGGGACTGGACCAGCCGTACTGGGTGGACGATCCCGAGTTCGACATCGAGTACCACATCCGCGAGGTGGCGCTGCCCAGCCCGGGCTCGCAGGCCCAGCTCACCGAGCAGCTGGCCCGCCTGCACGCCCGCCCGCTGGACCGCCGCCGGCCGCTGTGGGAGACCTACCTGATCACCGGCCTGGCCGACGGGCTGGTCGCCGTCTACACCAAGGTGCACCACGCGGCGATCGACGGCGTGTCCGGGGCCGAGCTGCTCACCGTGCTGCTGGATCTGAAGCCGGAGGGGCGGAAACTGCCGCCGGCCAAGGAGTTCACGCCGGCCCGGCCGCCCGGCCCGCTGACCCTGATGGCCCGGGCGGCGGCCCGGCTGGCCTGGCGGCCGGTGCAGACCGTGCAGCTGGCCGGGGAGTTCGTGCGCAAGGTGCCGACGCTGGCCCCGCTGGTCAGCCCGCTGGTCGGCGAGATGCTGGGGCTCAACCGCGGCGACGGCAGCGTCATCCCGACCACGCTGGGCCTCGCGCCCTCGACCCCGTTCAACAAGAAGATCACCCCGCACCGCCGGGTGGCCTTCCGCAGCGTGAGCCTGGCCGACGTGAAGACGGTCAAGAACGCCTTCGGCACCTCGGTCAACGACGTGGTGATGGCCATGTCGGCCGGCGCGCTGCGGCACTGGCTGGCCGATCACGACGCGCTGCCGGCCAACCCGCTCAACGCCATGATCCCGGTGTCGGTGCGGGACGCGGCGGCCAAGGGCGCGATGGGCAACCGGGTGTCGGCGATGCTGGCCGCGCTGCCGACCCACCTGGAGGACCCGGAGCAGCGGCTGGCCGTGGTGCACGAGGCCACCAAGATCGCCAAGGCCCAGCAGGCGACCATTCCCCAGGGGCTGGTCGACGACATCTCCGACTTCGCGCCGCCGGCGCTGACCGCTCGGGTGGCCCGGGTCGCCTTCGCCACCGGCATGATGCACCGGCTGCCGCCGTTCAACGTCTGCATCTCCAACGTGCCCGGGCCGAACGTGCCGGTGTACCTGGCCGGGGCGCGGATGCTGGCCCAGTACCCGATGTCGGTGATCCTGGACGGGCAGGGCCTGAACATCACCCTGGTCGGCTACCTGGGCGAGCTGCACTTCGGGCTGGTGGCCTGCCGGGAGCTGGTGCCGGACATCGACACCCTGGCCACTTACCTCGTGGACGAGCTCAACCTGCTGCTCAAGGCGGCCGCCGCCCGGTAACCGCGCAGTTGCGTAGGCCACTTCGCAGGTGCTTGACGTACCACGCACCGCGTGGTTGACTTATGTCAGCAACCGGAAGCGAGGGAGGTCGGAGATGCCGGACCAGCACAGTGAGGCGCTCTCCGACCTCGGCAAGTACATCCGGGCGCAGCGCGAGGTGGCTCGCCTCTCGCTGCGTCACCTCGCCCGGGTCACCAACGTGTCCGACTCGTACCTGAGCCAGGTCGAACGGGGTCTCTACCGGCCGTCGGCCGAGGTCCTCAAATCGATCGCCGAAGGCCTGGGCATCTCCGCCGACGACCTGTTCCGCCGGCTCGGCTGGCTGGACCAGGACGGCGACGAGGCGGCCACCGAGACCACCGTGCTGGCGGCCATCGCCGCCGACGAGCGGCTGAGCCCGGCGCAGAAGTCCGCGCTCGCCCAGACCTACAAGGCCATGGTCGGCGACAGCTGACCGGTCGCACTTGAAGTATCCGCGTGGCCCCGCCATGCCCTGTTCACGTCACCACCTCTAAGGGAGAAGACTGCCATGACCACGTACAGCGAGATGACCCAGCAGTTCGGCGACCAGTACGTCGCGGCCGTGCAGAAGACCGGCGACGCCGTGTCCGACGGTGTCACCCGCCTGACCTCGCTGGTCGACCTGAGCAAGGTCCCCTTCGTCGAGGACATCGCCAAGACCGTCACCGCCTTGGGCTCCGCCCTGCCCCAGCCGGCCGAGATCGTCGAGGCCAACTTCGCCCTGGCCGAGCGCGTCCTGGTCGCCCAGCGCGACTTCACCGCCCGCCTGCTGGGCCAGGCCGAGACCAAGGCCGAGGAGAAGGTCGCCGGCTGACCTCCTTCAGGTCCCCACGTGAGTGGCTCAGGTGGCTCCCAGGGCCACCTGAGCCACTCACGTGTGCCGGAAGGGGGACGCATGCGGGTGGTGTTTGTTGACACCCCGCACCAGCCCTCCTAGCCTCGCCGATAGAAAGGCTTTTCTGTCGGGAGGTGGCGCGTGGCGCGGAGGACCGTCGGGGTGGCCATGAACGGCGTGACCGGACGGATGGGCTACAACCAGCATCTGCTCCGCTCCGTGCTGGCCATCCGGGAGCAAGGCGGCCTTGCTGTCACCGACGGTACCGTCATCTGGCCCGAGCCGGTGCTCGTCGGCCGCAACGAGGACCGGATCCGGGCGCTGGCCGAGCGGCACGGGATCGAGCGGTGGACGACGGACGTGGCCAAGGCGTTGGCCGAGCCCGACGTGGAGATCTACTTCGACGCCCAGGTGACCTCGGCCCGCCGCGAGGCGGTGCTGGCGGCGATCGACGCGGGCAAGCACGTGTACTGCGAGAAGCCGACGGCGCAATCCCTTGCCGGCGCGCTGGAACTGGCCCGGGTGGCGGCGGCCAAGGGCGTGAAGACCGGAGTGGTGCAGGACAAGCTGTTCCTGCCCGGCCTGCGCAAGCTGAAGCGGCTGGTGGACGGCGGCTTCTTCGGCCGGATCCTGTCGGTGCGCGGCGAGTTCGGCTACTGGGTCTTCGAGGGCGACTGGCAGCCGGCCCAGCGCCCGTCCTGGAACTACCGGGCCGACCAGGGCGGCGGCATCGTGCTCGACATGTTCTGCCACTGGCAGTACGTGTTACGGGAGATCTTCGGCCCGGTCCGCAGCGTGCAAGCGCTTACCGCCACCCACATCCCGGAACGGGTGGACGAGCGCGGCCTCGCCTACGAGGCCACCGCCGACGACGCGGCGTACGGGATTTTCGAGCTGGACAACGGAATCGTGGCCCAGATCAACTCCTCGTGGGCCACCCGGGTGAACCGGGACGAGCTGGTCGAGTTCCATGTGGACGGAACAGAGGGCAGCGCCGTCGCCGGCCTGCGGCACTGCCGCGTGCAGCACCGCTCCATCACGCCGAAGGCGGTGTGGAACCCCGATCTGCCGTCCCCGGTGGACTTCCGCGCGCAGTGGCAGGAGGTGCCGGACAACGCCGAATTCGACAACGGCTTCAAGGCGCAGTGGGAACTGTTCCTACGGCACGTGGTGCTGGACGAGCCGTGGCACTGGGACCTGCTGGCCGGCGCGCGCGGCGTGCAACTGGCCGAGCTGGGCCTGAAGTCGGCGGCCGAGGGCCGTCGGATCGAGATCCCGGAGCTGACGCCATGACGGCCCGGACGATCTTCGCCGCCGCTCACGTCGTCGCCGACCCGAACGATTCCACTGCCCTGGACTGGGATGCCACGCTGGCGTTTCGCCATCACCTGTGGCGGCAGGGCCTGGGCGTGGCCGAGGCGATGGACACCGCGCAGCGCGGCATGGGCCTGGACTGGGCGACCGCGGCGGAGCTGATCAAGCGCAGCGCGGCCGACGCCAACGCCGAGGGCGGCCTGCTCGCCTGCGGCGCCGGCACCGACCAGCTGGCCGCCCCGCCGACCGGCCTCGACGAGGTGACCGCCGCCTACACCGAGCAGCTGTCGGTGGTGGAAAGCGTTGGGGCGCAACCGATCCTCATGGCCAGCCGGCAGCTGGCCGAGATCGCCCGGGACGCCGACGACTACCACGAGGTGTACGGCCGGCTGCTGGGACAGTTGTCGGGCAAGGCGATCCTGCACTGGCTGGGCCCGATGTTCGACCCGGCGCTGACCGGCTACTGGGGCAGCGAGGACCTGGACGCGGCCACCGAGACGTTCCTGTCGGTGATCGAGGCCAACTCCGACCGCGTGGACGGCGTGAAGATCTCGCTGCTTGACGCCGACCGGGAGATCGCGCTGCGCCGCCGGCTGCCGCCGGGCGTGCGCTGCTATACCGGCGACGACTTCAACTACCCGCGCCTGATCGCCGGCGACGAGCACGGCCACAGCGACGCCCTGCTGGGCGTCTTCGACCCGCTCGCGGTGGTGGCCCGGCGGGCGATGTCCTTTTTGGACGCCGGCGACTCCGCGGGTTTCCTGGCCGAGCTGGAGCCGACGGTTCCGTTGGCACGACACGTGTTCGAGGCCCCGACCCGGTTCTACAAGACGGGCGTGGTGTTCCTGGCCTGGCTGGCCGGCCACCAGGACCACTTCACCATGCTCGCCGGCCTGGAGACCGCTCGCTCCGCCGAGCATCTCCGGCGCTGCCACGAGCTGGCGGCCGAGCTGGACCTGTTCGCCGATCCCGAGCTGGCGGCCAAGCGGGCGGCCCTGCGGTGAGCGACCTGGCCAGGCTGAGTGTCAACAGCGAGACGATCAAGCAGTGGTCGGTCGAGGAGCTCGTCGCCGGCTGCGTCGACCTCGGCGTGCCGAACGTGGCGCTGTGGCGGGCGCCCGTGGCGGAATACGGCCTTGAGCGCACGGCCCGGCTGGTTCGGGACGCCGGGCTGAAGGTGACGAGCCTGTGCCGGGGCGGCTTCTACACCGTGGCCGCGCCGGTGGCTCGCAAAGCCGCGCTCGACGACAACCGCCGAGCCATAGACGAGGCAGCCGAACTGAACTGCCCAGTACTGGTCCTCGTCTCCGGCGGGCTTGGCGACGGCGACCGGGACCTGGCCGGCGCCCGGCAGCGGGTCGCCGACGCGCTCGGCGAGCTGGCCCCGTACGCCGGCGAACGGGGCGTCACACTGGCGATCGAGCCGCTGCACCCGATGTTCTGCTCGGACCGCTGCGTGGTGTCCACCCTGGCCCAGGCCATCGACCTGGCGCTGCCGTTCCCGGCCGAGCAGGTCGGCGTGGTCGTGGACACCTACCACTGCTGGTGGGATCCCGAACTGAACGCGCAAGTACAGCGGGCCGGCGCGACCGGGCGGCTCGCCCTGTTCCAGGTGGCCGACTGGACCACGCCGCTGCCCGAGGGCGTGCTGCTGGGCCGGGGCCAGCTCGGCGACGGGCACGTGCCGCTGCGGGAGATCCGCGAACTGGTCGACGCCACCGGCCACGGCGGCCCGGTCGAGGTCGAGATCTTCAACCCCGGACTGTGGACGCGCCGCGGGGTCGAGGTGCTGGCGGAGGTCGTTCAGCGCTACCGTGATCACCTGCTCTGACAGGACGAACCCGGGGGTGGCCGAATGCCCGTCACGCTGGTCGAAGTGGCCGCCCGCGCCGGGGTGTCGCCGGCCACGGTGTCCCGGGTGCTCAACGGCAACTACCCGGTCGCCGAGAGCACGCGCCAGCGGGTGCAGGAGGCCGTGCGCGAGCTCGACTACGTGGTCAACGCGCACGCCCGGGCCCTGCTGCACAGCACAAGCGGCATCGTCGGCGTGGTGCTCAACGACGCCTCCGACCCGTTCTTCGCCGGCATCGCCCGGGGCATCCAGGGCGCGGCCGCCGAGACCAGCCGGCTGTCGGTGATCTGCAACTCCGAGGGCGATCCCACCCAGGAGTTCGCGTTCCTGGAGCTGATGCGGGGGCACCGGGCCGACGCGGTGATCCTGGTCGGGGCGGCCCCGGAGGACGAGGAGTACCTGGCCGAGGCGACCGCCCGGGCCAAGGGGCTGCGCAGCACCGGCACCCGCCTGGTGCTGTGCGGGCGGCCCGCCCCGAGCGAGGACGCGCCCGGCGACGTCGTGCAGATCGACAACGAGGGCGGGTCGGCGGCGGTCACCCGGCACCTGCTGGAGCTGGGCCACCGCCGCATCGCCTACCTCACCGGGCCGGACCGCCGCACCACGACCACGGCCCGGCTGGCCGGCTTCCGGTCCACTGTGGCCGAAGCCGGCGTCGAGCCGGCCGAGGAGCTGGTCGTGCACGGCGACTTCAGCCGCCAGTCCGGCCGCGAGGCGGTGGCCCGGCTGCTGGCCGAGGGCCGCGAGTTCACCGCCGTGCTGGCGGCCAACGACCTCGTCGCCGCGGGCGCGGCCCAGGCGCTGCGGGAGGCCGGGCAGCGGGTGCCGGACGACGTGTCGCTGGCCGGCTACGACAACCTGCCCACCGCCCTGGACCTGTGGCCGAACCTGACCACCGTGCACGTGCCGCTGGAGGAGATCGGGCGCAAGGCGGTGGAGCTGGCCTTCGGCCCGGCCGAGCCGCGGACCGTGATCACAGTGCCGACCGCGCTGGTGGTTCGAGAGTCGACCGCTGCCCCAGGATCACGCTGACCACGATCAGCACCGCCATCACCGCGGCGGTGCCGGGCACCGCCCACGGGGTCAGCGGCGTCAGCAGGATCAGCACGACCGCCGCCAGGTGGACGGCGTCGCACAGGTACTCCTTGCGGGGCCGCACTTGCAGGGCCCAGACGCTGAGCACGTAGACCGCCACCGGCAGGGCGACGGCCCAGCCGATGTGGTCGTGCGCGGCGACGGCCTCCTCCAGCCCGGCGCCGACCGCCGCCGCCGAGGCGAACACCACGTAGTGGCTGTAGCCCCAGGTGATCGAGGTCCGCAGCGACGTGAGCAGGTACTGGGCGGGCCGGTCGAAGTACAGCCACCACATGCCGAACACGATGACCAGGCCGCTGGCCGCGAGGGCGAGCAGCTCCCCGATGGCGGTGCCGGAGTCCAGCGCGGCCTGGGTGGCGGTGGTCGCGGCCAGCACCGACTCGCCCAGCACGATCAGCGTGAACAGGCTGTAGCGCTCGGTGATGTGGTGGGGGTGCCAGGTGGTCATGGCGGTCCGCTCGGCCCAGACCGGGATGAGCACCTCGACCAGGCCCAGCGGCACGAACACCCACACCGGCAGCAGCGGCCACAGCACCCAGCCGACCTGCACGGCCGCGATGCCGGCGGCGTAGCGCCGGGCCGTGCGGCGCCGTTCGGGGTCGGAGCGGGCGGCCCGCAGCCACTGGCTGACCAGGGCCAGCCGCATCACCACGTAGCCGGCGATGCCGATGCGCCAGTCGCCATCGAAGGCCCTCGGCACGCCGGCGGCCAGGATCAGCACGCCGGTGATCTGCACCAGCGTGGTCACCCGGTAGACGCCGTCGTCGGTGTCGTAGGCCGAGGCGAACCAGCTGAAGTTCATCCACGCCCACCAGATGGCGAAGAAGATCATCACGTAGTGCAGGACGCCGACGCCCACGTGGTCGCCGGCCAGGGCGTGGTGCAGCTGGGCCGCCGCCTGCGAGACGGCGACCACGAAGCACAGGTCGAAGAACAGCTCCAGCGGCGTCGACACCCGATGCACCTCGTGCATCGCCCGCGGCGCCATCCGCCGATACCACGTAGTCACGCCGCACACTCTCGCAAACCCCGGCGAGTCACGCCCAGCGTCCTGCCGAACTGTTGAATCCGTTTCACACATTCGGTGTGACGCCGGGCGGGCATCTCGCGGGGGCAGCGTAGTGGTTGTCGTCGGCGATCGCAGCTCGAACGGGGGTTCCGGGCAGATCTGAACGGGTAGACGGTCGAGGTGGGCTCATCGGGCGTTAGCGTGCAGGACATGTCGGTGCTGTGGGGAATCTCGTTCGACGCGACCCCGATCTCCGGACTCGTCGTCGAGTTCGTGAAGACGGCATCGGTGTTGCGCGACCGGGGCTTCCGGGTGCGGCTGGACCTGGGCTACGACATCAAGGCCGACAAGAACGCCTTCTTCCGCCCTTATCGGGAGGAATCCTCGGCGCTGCCGGAGTGGGTGCGGCTGGACCGGGTGGACCTGACCGGCATCGAGGGCTACGACGCGGAGTTCGTGTCGGCGGTGCTGCGCGAGGTGGTCGCCGCCGGCCGCACCGAGCTGCTGCCCAAGGTGACGGCGCTGGCCGAGCGGATCGCCGACCGGATCGTGGCGGCGTGGCGGCGGGCCGGCGTGACCTTCGTGGCGGTGGAGAACGGCACGCTGCCGGAGAACATCACCTACACCCGGGCGCTGTGCCTGGCCATCGAGCGCTACGGGCGCGAGGAGGGGCTGGGCCGGTTCGTGCTGTGGCGCGACCACGACCTGATGTGGCAGAGCGAGCCCGGCACCGGCAAGTACGGCCGCTACCCGTATCCGCACGCCACCCGCCCGGCCGACTCGCCGCACATCCAGTACGTCGCCCTGCACGAGGAGGCCAGGCGGAAAACGCTCTCCTGGGCCCCCGGGCTGCGGGAGATCGCCGTGCTGCCCAACACCTTCGACCACTCGCCGACCTGCCCGAACCCGGGCTTCCGCCGGCACTTCGGGATTCCGGCCGGGGCGCCGCTGATCGCCCGCTGCACGAGGGTGATCCCGCAGAAGCGCATCGACCGGGACCTGCACCTGATCTCCCGACTGCCCGGCACGTGGCTGTTCGTGGCCGGCGATCCGGCCGAGGATCCCGTGGAGCACGAGAACCTGAGCCGGCTGGCCGACCGGCTGGGCGTGGCCGACCGGGTGGTCTTCGGCGGCCGGCTGGCGCCGCGCGAGGTGCGCACCGGGCGGTCGTTCTCGATCCGGGACCTGCTGGCCGAGGCCACTGTGGTCTCGTTCCTCACCTCCTACGACTACGAGAGCTACGGCAACCCGATCGGCGAGGCGATCGCCTCCGGGGTGCCCTATCTGACCAGTGACTACGAGCTGTACCACACGGTCTACGGCCACCTGGGGTTGCAGGCCCCGGTGCTGGTCGCCGACCTGCCCGATGACTCCTTTGTGGACAGTGTCGCGGAACTGCTGCGGGACGAAGGGAAGCGTGCGCGCATGGCGGAACACAACCACCGGATCGGCCGGCAGCACTTCGACCGGGACCGGACCGAGCAGCTGGTCGACGACATGCTGGCCACCCGGACCCGGCTCTCGGTGGTGCTGCCGGTGTTCAACGAGGCGCGCAACCTGCCGGCCGTGCTGGCCAGTCTGCACGAGCAGGAGCTGGACAAGGACCTGTACGACGTGGTGTTGGTGGACAACAACTCCACCGACGACACGGTCGCGGTGGCGGCGGCGTTCGCGCGGGCGCACCCGGACCTGAAGATCCACGTGCTCGACGAGCCGGAGCAGGGCGTGGCCTGCGCCCGCAAGACCGGCATGGACTTCGCGGCCAAGCGCCTGGGCCGGGCCGCCGGCACCCGCTACTACCTGGTCTCGGCCGACGCCGACTGCCGGGTGGACCGGCGCTGGCTGCCGGAGCTGTTCCGCACCATGGAGGCCAACAAGGCGGCCATCGGCGTCTGCGACTACTACTACAACCAGGAGCACTTCACCGAGCGGCCGCGGCTGTGGGACGCCATCCAGCGCACGCTGCGCTGCCGGGCCGTGACCTTCGCGCTGTTCGGCGGCTTCCCCGACGGCAAGGGCTTCGCGGTCGACCGGGACGTCTACGAGAAGGTCGGCGGCATCGAGATCTTCTACCAGCTCCACGACGGACGGTTCGTCAACCACCTGTCCGACGACTGGGACTTCGGCATCCGGGTGCGGGGCAGCGGCGAGGACATCGTGTACGCGCCGACGGCCCGGGTGGAGATCAACCCGCGCCGGGTCGACCACGCCATCGACGAGGTGATCACCGGCCGGGCCTACGGCAACGACGGCATCATCGTCATGCGGGACATCCGCCCCGAGCGGCCCAGCACCCGCGACGTCGACCTGACCGAGGCGCAGGCCCGCCAGGCGCACGAGTTCTCCATCAAGGACTTCACGCCCAAGAACACCATCCTGCCGCTGCTGCTGACACCGTCCCTTGTGGACTCCGAGGACGTGGTCGAGTTCTTCGGGGCCGACCTGGCCCGGCGGCTGCGGACCCGGATCGAGGAGATCGCCGACGAGATGCGGGTGGTCGACTTCACCCCGATCCACGCCTACAAGACCCCGTCCTACCGGCTGTACTTCGAGTTCCGCGACGAGATCTTCGCCCGGCTGCGGGCCACCGTGGGCGAGGACATCGGCTATCCGCCGCCGCTGCCGGCCTGTTTCGACGGGGTGCCGCCGGAGCGGTTCCGGGAGTTCGTCCGCTACTACTGCGAGGACCGGGAGTCCGGCGAGGCTCACAACTACTTCGGCAACGGCGGGGTGTTCTGATGTTGCAGGCCTTGCAGGAGAAGGAGAACGCCCACCTGCTGGAGTACGTGACGCGGGATCCGTTCGGGGCGCACGTGTTCCCCGGCGACACCCCGGACTACTCCCCCGAGGCCTTCCTGGCCGACCTGGACGAGCAACTGCGCGACACCGCGCCGATCCATCTCTGGTCGTACATCCCGACCTGCGCCTACCGCTGCCGGTTCTGCCAGTACCCGGTGGTGCTGGTCAAGGGCGACCCGGGCAAGCTGACCCAGTGGGCCGACTGGAACATCCGGGAGGCCCAGCTGTGGCTGGACAAGGTGCCCTCGCTGGCCGGCGCCCCGATCGGCGAGTTCAACGTCTTCGGCGGCACGCCGTCGCTGCTGCCGCCCGCGGACATCGCCCGGCTGCTGGACTTCTACAAGTCCAGCTTCAACTTCGGGCCGGAGTCGACCATCCGGTTCGAGGGCGATCCGAGCACGTTCACCACCGAGAAGCTGGAGTTGTTGGCCTCCTTGGGTTGCACCAAGCTGTCCTGCGGCGTGCAGTCCTTCGACGACCCGGTGCTCAAGCTGTGTGGCCGGGAGCACACCTCGCAGATGTGCGTGGACTTCATCAAGCAGGCGCAGCGGGTCGGGTTCGAGCGGATCAGCATCGACCTGATGTACGGGCTGTTGGACCAGACCGTGGACAGCGTGCGCCGGGATCTCGACGTGGTGCTGGAGACCGGCGTGAACTCGGTGGTGTGCACCAAGTTGCACCTCAAGTCGTACGCCGAGACGCGCACCGGCGTGGCCGGCGAGAAGCCGGCCGCCTGGCAGGTCGACAGCTACCGGGAGAAGCTGGCGCGGGACGGGCATTTCTGGCCCACGCTGGACGAGCAGTACGAGATGCGGGCGGTGCTGACCGAGGGCCTGCGCGACGCCGGCTACGTCGAGCATCCGACCATGTACTTCGCCTCCGGCGGGATCGGGCCGGAGAAGTGGAAGTCCATCATGGTCGACCAGGACCGGCAGGACGCCGAGGTGGCCATCGGGCTGGGCGGCAGCTCCAGCTGCCGCCGGTCGGAGGCGATCACCGACGTCAACTGGCAGACCTACGCCGCCGCGGTGGAGGCCGGCCGGGTGCCGATCGGCTCGGCGACGGCGTTCTCGCCCGACGGCCAGGAGAACCGGGCGATCAAGATGGCCATGACGTCCCTACAGCCGCTGCGGGATTCCCTGCACCGCGACCGGTTCGGCCGATCTCTGTTCGACGAACCGTGGGCGTCGCGCTTCCGCTCGCTGGAGGACCGCGGCCTGGCCGTGCTGTCGGCCGACGCCGTCACGCTGACCCCGGTCGGCGAGACGCTGGTGGAAGCGATCATCAACACGGAGTTCTGAGCACGTCAGGTGACTGCGGCGCGCACCCCCAACGCCACCAGCACCGTGCCGGTGACCCGCCTCATCCACCGGCGGAACGCCTCCTTGCGGGGCAGCCGGCCGAGAAAGAAGGCCCACAGCGACAACCACACCACGGCCAGCACCGCGTGCGCCGTGACCAGCACGGAGATCTGGACCGCCAGGTTCTCCTGCGGTGTCACGAACTGCGGCACCAGAGTTAGGTAGATGGAGGCGGCCTTGGGGTTGAGCACGTTGGCCAGCAACGCTTTCACGTAACTCGGCTCCGACCTGGGCCGAGGTTTCGAGCTACCGGTGGCAAACCAGGTCCACAGGCCGAGGCCGACGAGGTAGACCGCGCCGACGATGCGGACAACCGCGAAGGCCTCGCTGGACTGCATCACGATCGCCGACAACCCCAGCACCGCCAGCGTCGCGTGCACGTACAGACCGCTGATGGTGCCGGCGATGACCGGCAGCGCCCGACGCCGGCCGCCCTGGATGAGCAGGGCGACGCTGGCGCCGGGTGTGGCGGTGATCGGAAAAACCGCCGCCAGGAAACCGGCGACGGCATAAGGGTTCATCACGCGACCCGGAAGTGCGTGGTGACGCGATTGCCGTCCACCACATGGAAAGCCACGCCCGGCGGCTGGTCCCAGTTGTCGAGGGAGCCGCCCTCCCACGGCATGCGCAGGGCGTAGGTCACTGAGGGCGCGACGATCAGCGGCCGGCCGGCGAAAGTGGTGGCGCAGGCGGTGTGCGCGTGGCCGGTGAGCACGGCGAGCACCTGCGGGTGGGCCTCGACGACGGCGGCCAGGCGGTCGGGCTCGTGCAGCAGGATCGTGTCCACGAACGGCTCGTAGATCCGGGCCGGCGGGTGGTGCAGGACGATCAGGGCCGGCGTGTCCTCGCCGAGCTGGCCGTGGATCCACTCGGCGGTCTCGTCGTCGAGATAGCCGTGGCCGCGCTCCGGCACGGTCGCGTCAACCATCAGGATGGTCAGGCCGGCGACGTCGTGCCGGCGGTTGATCGGGCCGCCGCTCGGCTCCTCGCCCAGCAGCGCCTTGCGGTAGGGGCCGCGCACGTCGTGGTTGCCCGGGCAGGTCAGCACCGGGGCCTCGACCGTGGCCAGCAGCTCCCGGACCTCCTCGTACTCGGCTTCGGTGCCGTTGTCGGCGATGTCGCCGGTGACCAGCAGCGCGTCGAGCGGGCCGGCCAGGCCGTTGACGTAGTCGATCGTCCGCCGCGCCCGGTCGGCCGCCCGCTCGGAGCCGTCCAGGTGCAGGTCGCTGATCTGTGCGAACAGCGCGGTCATGTCGCCCCCCTTGTGAACGGTAATTCCACTGTTTACCGTTAGGCACGGTAGGTGATGGCCAAGGAGGCGGTCAAGGGCGATGGACGCACTGGAACTGGCGAGCACGATCCGCCACGACGGTCACGGCGGCGTGGCCGACGATCTCGCGACCGTCGAGGCGGCGCGGCAGTGGCGGCCCGACGTCGACGAGGACGTGCTGCCGGAGCTGATCGCCCTGCGGCGGGCGATCCGGGCCCTGTTCGCCCACGCCGTGCGGCCGGGGCCGGTGAGCCCGGCCGACGCCCATCGGCTGATGCCCGTGGACGAGGCGTTGTCCGTGGTGAACAACGCCGCCGCGCTGGACCCGGTCGCGCCGCAACTCTCCTGGTCGGACGCTCCGCTGGCGAGCTTTCGCTCCGTGCACGAGGACGCGCGGGCCCGGCTGCTCGCCGGATACGCCCGATCCGCCATCGAGTTCCTGTCCGGGCCGGACAGAGCCAAACTCACCGCCTGCACCGCGCCGCGCTGCGTCCGCTACTTCGTGAAGACCCATGGCCGTCAGGAGTTCTGCAAGACCTCGTGCGCCAACCGGGCCCGGGCAGCCCGTTTTTACCACCGACAGCGCGCTGACAACGAGCGCTGATCGCCGCTACGCTGCGCCACATGACCGCTTCCTCCCTGCCGGAGACGGATCCTGTCGCCGCGCGGCGTCCCCAGTACCTGGCCGACATCGAGGCCGGGCTGGACCGCTTCTTCGAGCCCCGGCGCGACGACTGCCCGTGGTGCGGCGGCACGCGGCTGTCCACCCGGCTGCGCACCGTGGACCTGTTGCAGCATAAGCCCGGCCGGTTCGAACTGGCCCAGTGCGACGACTGCCGGCACATCTTCCAGAATCCGCGGCTGAGCCTGGCCGGCCTGGATTTCTACTACCGCGACTGCTACGACGGCCTCGGCGAGAAGCAGATGGCCGGCATGTTCGAGGGCAACTCCGCCGGCCTGCGCGACCGGGCGTCCCTGCTGACCAGGCGCCACTCCCCCAAGCGCTGGCTGGACGTCGGCACCGGTCACGGCCATTTCTGCAAGGCCGCCGCGGAAGTGTTGCCCGACACCGAGTTCCACGGCCTCGACCTGAGCGCCGGCGTCGAGCTGGCCCAGGAGCACGGCCGGATCACGCGGGGATTTCGGGGAAATTTCCCGGAGATGACCGCCGAGCTGGCCGGAAACTACGACGTGCTCAGCATGTTCCACTACCTGGAGCACACCCTCGACCCCCGCGCCGAACTCACCGCCGCCGCCTCGGTGCTGAACCCCGGGGGCTACCTGGTGATCGAGCTGCCCGATCCGGAGTGCAAGTGGGGCCGGGTGCTCGGCAAGTACTGGATGCCGTGGCTGCAACCCCAGCACCTCAACCTCATGCCCATCGCCAACCTCAAGGCGGCCGCCGCGGAAGCCGGCTTCACGGTCGTCGACGAGCAGCGCGCCGAACCGCACGGGCCCATCGACATGGTCACGGCCTTCATGCTCTGGGCCAACTGGACCGTCGGCGGCAACAACGTGCCCTGGCGGCCGAAGCCCCCGAGCCTGGCGCACCGGATCGCCCGCATGGCCAGCATGGTCCTCACCGTGCCGGCGATGATCCTGCTGTTCCTGGCCGACCGGCTGTTCGCCCCGTACGGCCGCAAGCACGGCTGGTCCAACGCCTACCGGGTGCTCCTGGTCCGCAACTGACGCCAGTGAAAGGCCCTTTCCTGGCGTTTTTCGGTGTCATGAAGGGCCCCTTCCTGACGTTCAACGTCAGGAAGGGCCCCTTCATGACGTTGGATGCGGTGATGGGGTCCTTCCTGACGTTGAACGAGAGGATCGGTCCCTTGATCTTGGGGGGGCGAGGGGCGAGGGGGTTAGTCCAGCAATCCTGTGCGCACGGCGTGCAGGGCGGCCTGGGTGCGGTCCTGCACGCCGAGCTTGGACAGGATGGCGCTGACGTGGGTCTTGACCGTCTTCTCCGACAGCACAAGGGATTTGGCGATCTCCCGGTTGGAGCGGCCCCGGGCCAGCTCGCCCAGCACCTCCCGTTCCCGCCCGGTCAGGTGCACGCCGGAGGGCTGGGCCTCGCCGGCGGCGAGCAGGCGGGCGACATCGGGATGCAGCAGCACGTGCCCGGCGTGCACGGCCCGGATGGCGGCGGCCAGGGCCGGCGGGTCGACGTCCTTGTAGACGTAGCCGGCGGCGCCGGCGCGGACGGCCGGCAGGACCGCCACGGGGTCGGTGAAACTGGTGATCACCAGCACCTTGGCCGAGCTACCGGCGGCCCGAAGTCCGTGCAGCGCCTCGACTCCGCCGCTGCCTGGCATCTTCAGGTCCAGCAGCACGACATCCGGCGCCAACTCCCCGACGGCGTCCACACAGGACTGCCCGTCGGCCGCCTCGCCCACCACCGTGATGTCGTCCTGGAGGTCGAGGAAGGTGCGCAGCCCCTGCCGGACCACCGGATGATCGTCCACCACCAACACCTTGATCGGCTCAGCCACCGGTCGCCACCTCCACCCGCACGGTCGTGCCGC
This sequence comes from Kutzneria sp. NPDC052558, assembly GCF_044547355.1. Taxonomy (NCBI): domain Bacteria; kingdom Bacillati; phylum Actinomycetota; class Actinomycetes; order Pseudonocardiales; family Pseudonocardiaceae; genus Kutzneria; species Kutzneria sp. NPDC052558. Next base: position 41,540 of record NZ_JBIUAG010000016.1, on the reverse strand, counting down.
CGCCGGGCGCGGAGGTGACGGTCAACCGGCCGCCGACGCTGCGGGCCCGTTCCCGCATGGACGACAGCCCGAGTTTCCGGGCCGCCTGCTCGGACAGCGCGGGATCGAAGCCGACGCCGTCATCCCTGACCTGCAAGACAACCTGCCCGTCGGCGGACGCGAGGTCGATCTCGACGCGCCCGGGACGGCCGTGTCGCAGGGCGTTGTGCAGGGCCTCCTGGGCGATCCGGTAGAGCGCCTCGCGCCGCGCGGAGGTCAGCTTCGGCACCGGGCAGCCGACGAAGGCCACCTCGGCCTCGTGCACCCGGTCCAGCAGCTCGGCCTGCTTGCGCAGCGCGGCATCCAGCCCGTCGCCGGACAGGTCGACCGGCAGCAATCCGACCACCACCGCCCGAAGCTCGTCGCTGACCTCGGCCGCCAGCCGCCGCACGGTGCCGAGCTCGACCGTCGCCCGTGCCGGATCACGGTCGACCAGCGCCGCCGCGGCGTCGGCGGTCAGCCGCAGGGAGAACAGCTTCTGGGTCACGGCGTCGTGCAGCTCGCGGGCGATCCGGTTGCGTTCGGCCACAATGGACAGTTCACGGCTGCGCTCGTACAGGCGGGCGTTGATGATGGCGATGGCGGCGTGCGCGGCCAGCAGCCGCAGCAGCTCCTCGTCCTCGGCGCTGAAGCCGCCGGGCGTGTTCTTGTTGGCCAGGAACAGCTCGCCGAGGATCTCGTCCCCGTCGGTGATCGGCATGCCGAGGAAGTCGGTCAGCACCGGGTGCGCCGCCGGCCACCAGTCGAACTGCGGGTGTTCCCGGATGTCCCGCAGCCGCACCGGATTCGGGTCACGCAGCAGCACGCCGAGCAGCCCGTGCTGGCGCGGCACCGGGCCGATCGCCTGCCACTGCTCGTCGGTGATGCCGTCGGCCAGGAACTCGGCGAACGAGCCGTTCTCGTCCGGCACGCCCAGCGCCGCGTAGCGGGCGTCGAGCAGCCGCCGCGAGGAGGTCAGGATGGTCTGCAACACCTCGCGCACCGACCGCCGCGCGGTCACGGCCAGCACGGCCGCGCTCAGATCGCGCAGCTCTTCCCGGTCGCACGTGCCCATGGCGACACCGTACCCAGTCCCGGGCGCGGGCGGATCGGGCGGCGGTCCTAGGTCCAAGGTCGTAGACCGGGCGGACCCCGAGCCCGATGGCGGCGCCTCCTCGGCCGCCTAGCGTCGATGACGAGCACGAACGACACAGCGAGGAGGTGACGGGGCATGCCCGTCGCGATCATCACCGGCGCGTCCCGCGGGCTGGGGCTCGCCCTGGCCCACGGCCTGTCCGACGCCGGCTGGGGCCTGGTCCTCGACGCCAGGGGGGCCGAGGACCTGCACGCCGCCGCCGACCAGCTGGACGGCCCGGTCCGGGCGATCCCGGGCGACATCGCCGACGCCGGCCACCGGGCCGAGCTGGTGGCGGCGGCCGAGGAGCTGGGCGGCCCGGACCTGCTGGTCAACAACGCCGGCGTGCTGGGGCCGAGTCCGCTGCCGGCGCTGTCGGAGTTCCCGCTGGACCGGCTGCGCGAGGTGTACGAGGTGAACGTGCTGGCCCAGCTGGCGTTGACCCAGCAGGCGCTGCCGACGCTGCTGGAGCGGGACGGCGCGGTCGTTTTTGTCACCTCCGACGCCGCCGTCGAACCGTATCCCGGGTGGGGTGGATACGGCTCGGCCAAGGCGGCGCTGGAGCAGATCGGCAAGGTGCTGGCGGTGGAGGCGCCGGCGCTGCGGGTGTGGGTGGTCGATCCCGGCAACCTGCGCACGAAGATGCACCAGGACGCCTTTCCCGGCGAGGACATCAGCGATCGGCAGCTGCCGGAGGCCGTGGTCCCGGCGTACGTGAAGCTGCTGACCGAACGCCCGGAGTCGGGGCGGATCCGGCTGTGAAGCCGATCGCCCTATGGTTGCCGTACGAGGTCGAGGACCTGGCGGCGGCCACCACGTTCTACACAGTCCGACTTGGACTGTCCGAAGTGGACCAATTTGCGGACGGGGTCGTGCTGAAGGCCGCCGACGGCGCTTACGTGGAGTTGGCCAGGGCCAGGGACAAGCCCGCGCCGCTGGCCTTCGAGCTGGCCACGGACGCCGAGGTGGACGAGGCCTACGCCGCCCTGCGGACCGAGGAGTTGGTGCGCGGTCCGGGCCGCTATCCCCGGGGCCACTACGGCTTCGAGGTGCGCGGCCCGGCCGGGGCGACCGTGATGATCTGGAGTGAGCGATGACTGCGACAGTGGAATTCACGCTGCCCGCGGAGCTGGAGGCGCACGAACCGCCCGAGGCTCGGGGGCTGGCCCGCGACGGCGTGCGGCTGATGGTCGGCAGGCGGGCGTCCGGCGAGGTCAGCCATCACCGGTTCGACGAGCTGCCGACCCTGTTGACGCCCGGCGACGTGCTGGTGGTCAACACGTCGGCGACGATGCCGGCGGCGGTGCCGGTGCTCAACGCCGAACTGCGCCTGCATGTCTCGACGCAGCAACCCGACGGCAGCTGGCTCATCGAGCTGCGCACCGCCGACGGCCCGTTCCCGGACGGCGTCGCCGGGCAGCGCTACGACCTCCCCGGCGGGGCCACGGTCACATTGCTAGAGCCGTACTCGCGGGGTCGACTGTGGACGGCGGTGTTCGATGTCCCTTCCGTGCCAAGGTATCTGCTCGACCACGGCGTGCCCATCCGCTACGGCTACGTGCCGCGGTCCTGGCCGCTCCCTTACTACCAGACGGTTTTCGCCGAGCATCCGGGCAGCGCCGAGATGCCCAGCGCGTCCCGGCCCTTCACCGACCGGATCGTCACCCGGCTGGTGACCGCCGGCGTCCAGTTCGCGCCGATCCTGCTGCACACCGGCGTCGCCTCCCCCGAGGCGCACGAACGTCCTTACCCTGAGCGGTTTTCCGTGTCGGCGACGACCGCCCGCGTGGTCAACCAGGCCCGCGCCGCCGGCCACCGGGTCATCGGCCTGGGCACCACCGCCGTGCGGGCGCTGGAGAGCGCCGTGGTCGGGGACGAGGTGGTGGCGGCCCGGGGCTGGACCGACCTGGTGATAACGCCGGAGCGGGGTGTGCGGGTGGTGGACGGGCTGCTCACCGGCTTCCACGAGCCGATGGCCTCGCACCTGGACATGCTGGCCGCGATCGCCGACGAGCCGCTGCTGCTGGCCTGCTACACCGAGGCCGTGCGCGAGGGCTACCTGTGGCACGAGTTCGGCGATGTGAACCTGCTCCTGCCGTAAGCACCGGGCCGGGGCAGACTGGGGGCATGGAGACGTTCGTGTTCGCCACGACCTTCCCCTACCCGGTGGCGGAGGTGTACGGCTGGCACGAGCGCCCGGGCGCGATGCGCCGGCTGACGCCACCGTGGGAGCCGGTGCGCATCGTGACCGAGGCGCCGGACCTCACCGAGGGGTCACGCGCGGTGATGGAGCTGGACGTGCCGGGGCCGCTGCGGCCGCGCTGGGTGGCGCGGCACACCGGCTACCAGCCGCCGCACGAGTTCACCGACGTGCAGGAGCGCGGGCCGTTCCGGTCGTGGACGCACCGTCACCGGTTCTTCAAGGTGCCGCTGGGGACCAAGCTGGTCGACGAGATCGGCTACGACCTGCCGCTCGCCACCTTCGCGGCCCCGTTCGTCGAGCTCAGGCTGTTCCGGATGTTCCAGTACCGGCATCGGCAGCTGGCCGGGGACCTCGCCCTGCACCACCGTCTCGACGGCCCGCGGCTCGACGTCACGGTCACGGGCGGTGACCCGGCGGTCGCGGAGACGCTCAAGGCGCTGCTCACCACGGGCGGCCACCGGCTCGTCGCCGACGGCGGGGCCCGCATCGACCTCACCACCGGCAAGGTGACGGTCGGTGACCGCACGGCTCGGGTCAGCTACCCCTCGGGCGGTCTGGTCCGCCGCCGGACGCCGCTGCTGGCCGCCGGGGACCGCCTGGTGAACTGGATCTCACTGGACGATCTGGCCGGCGTGTTCCTGTTCACCCTGCTCACCGACGTCCGCGGCGACGTCGACGCGGTGTCGCCCAATCCCTTGCCGCGCAAAGACTTCACCGCCCACCTGCCGGCCGCGCACGCCCCCGACCGGATCGCCACGCCACCCGTCGGGCACGTGTTCCGGCATCCGGACCTGGACACGGCCCTGCGCCACCTGAACGGACGCAAGTAGGGTTGCCGGGTGCGAATCAGCAGCGAAGGGACGGAGACCGTGGTCCTCGCCGTGTCCGGCGAGGTGGACCTGGGAACCGCGCCGGGCCTGGAGGAGGCGGTCACCGAGGCCGTGTCCACCGCCGGCGCGCAGGCCGTGAGAATCGACCTGGCCGCGGTCTCCTTCATGGACTCCACCGGCCTGCGCGTGCTGCTGTCCGGCCGCCAGGCCGCCGAGCAGCGCGGCATCGCCTTCACCGTCGCCAACCCCCAGGCCCACCTGCTCAAGGTCATGCGCGTGACCGGCATCGACGGCCTGCTCGGCCTCTGAAGACGACATTCCTCGCTATCCGGACAGTTTTCCTCAGGGCAGCGGCTGTACGTCCTCGGCGAACAGCCGCCACGCCGGCAACCGGACACCGCCGATCAGGTCGGTACGAACGTGCTGGCGTCGCAGGTGCCGCGCCGGGAAGGCATCCGGGCTGCCCCGATCGAGCAACACAGCCCGCGTCGGCTCGGCACCGAGGACAACGGCGTCGGCGCGGTGTCCGTGCACCGTCGTGTTCAGCTCGACCGTGACCGACGGACCGCTCAGCCGGGCGAAGAGCAGCCTCGACAGCTCGTCGTCGGGGCCGCCGGGCTGCCGGTCCTTCGCCTGCTCGGCCGCGTCCGCGAGCACGCCGCCGAGGCCACGCTCCTGCTGCCACAGCTGCTGGTCACCGACCACGAGCAGATGCGACTTCGCCCGGGTGATCCCGACGTTCCAGAGGTTCAGCTGGCGGTTGAGCCACGACCGGCTGCCCGCCGGCATGTCCTGGCTGGCCACCAGCGAGAAGACCATGGCATCACGCTCACCGCCCTGGAAGGTGTGCACGGTTCCCACCAGCACGTCGGGCTGGTCACGGAGGTGGCGCTTCAGCAGCGCCGCCTGAGCGGCGTACGGCGTGACCACGCCGATGTCGCTGCCCGGCGGCAGGTCCGCTCGCAACTTGGCCACAACCGCCAGCACGCGCCGGGCCTCGTCGTGGTTGACCCACGAACCCCGCATGCCACGCACAGGCCGGCCCGGCCGCTGGGCCCAGATCACACCCGCGTCGCGGTCCGGCAACCTCCGCAGGCCCCGCACGTCGGTGAACACGGTCAGCTGGTTGCCGTAGAAGTGCCGGTTGGCGATCGCCGCGATGTCCGGGTGGCAGCGGAAGTGCTCGTCCAGCAACAGACTGCCGCCCCGGGCACTGTCGAAGGCGTGGAACGACGAGTGCCGGTGGTAGGTCAGGCGGCGTGTCTCCAGCCAGTCCGCCGCGATGCCGACCTCGCGCCGGATCTGGGCCTCCAACGCGGGCTTCAGGGTCACCACCGGGGCCAGCTGCATGGCGTCGCCGATGATCAGCGCTCGTTTCGCCCGGAACAGCGCGGGAATGACGTCCGGGATCGTGCACTGGCTGGCCTCGTCGATGATCACCAGGTCGAACAGGGCCTCCTGGGTGGGAAAGCGGCGGATGCTGCGGGTGGTGACCGCCCAGCCGCCGACCGCCACCAACGCCGGCGGCACGTCCGGCCAGTCGGGCTTGGCCGAGGCGGAAGCGTTCATCAACCCCAGGATCTTCGCCTTGCCGACGGTCGCCCGGTGACGCACGACGGTGTCGAGCAGCTGCCGGGACGCGTCCTGGACAGCCTGCTGGCATCGCGCGAGGGCCTGGGTCTCCGTGTCGTCCGGCGGCAGCTGGGCGGCGAGCGCCCGTTCACGCACCCACTCCGCCTCCACGCCGAACCACGCCGCCAAGGCGGCACACACCTCGGGCGTAGGCTCCTGGTGCCAACGCAGGGATTTCAGGAACCGCCGCCGTCGCCAGGTGCCGAACAAGCGTGCCTGAGCCACTCGGCCAGCCTTGACCGCGCGGCCACCCAGGTCCGTGACGTCCGCGAACGCCGCGCGCAGCTGGCCGGGAACCGCGCCGAGATCCGTCGCCGCCTGCTGCCGCCGCTGCCCGGCACCCAGGAGTCGTCGCTCGAGTTCGGCCTTGTGCCCCATGGTCTTCTTGACCACGTCCAGGTCGGCTCGCGCCATCGCTAGCTGGGCCCAGGCAGTGCTGGCGTTCGTCCTCGGCGGCGTGACGGTGGCGAGCTGTTGAAGGGAGTTCCGTTCCTCCTCGCGATAGTTGACCGGCCGGGTACTGCCGGTGCGGACCACGGAACCGGGCGCCAGCTGCTCGCACCGCTCCCAGACGACGTTGACCGCGGCGTTGTTGGTGGAGGCGACCAGGACCTTCTGGCCATTGGCCACGGCGGTGGCGACGAGATTGGCGACCAGCTGGCTCTTGCCGGTGCCGGGCGGACCGGTGGCCACGGTCAGCCGGTTGTCCATGGCCGACTCGATGATCGCCTGCTGGCCCTCGTTGAGCGGCATCGGCGTGACCGGCTCCCACGGCCGACCGTCCACGCCGGTGAGCGGGCCGAGCAGTGCTCCGAGGGCGGTCCGGTCGATAGCCGTGGCCTTGCCCGCGATCGCGTCCAGCTCGGTCATGATCTGCGCACCGGCCTGCTTCTCGTCCTTGACCGCGAACAGCACCGCCGAGTTGCGGGCGCCCGAGTTCGGCGTGCGGATGTCGATCACGGGTTCGAGCGCGCCCGGGTCGAGGTTGCCCATCGCCGGCAGCTCGGCGTACTTGGCCAGGGCGCTGTTGATCTCCCGCACCATCTCGATGTGCCCGCCGCCGCGCCACATCGGCCGGAAGTCGTCGGGGGCGCCGCCGCGCAGCTGCGGATGCAGCTCGGGCGCGCCGACCGGGGCGAGCCGCAGCTCGTCGCCCTCGACCCTGACCTCGACCCGGCGGATGAACAGCGGCGCGAACTGGTGCGTGGGCAACCGCCGGCCGTCCGGTGACTCCGTCACCACCACAGCCGGATAGCCGCACCACAGATCGCTTTCCTCCTCGATGGCCCGTTCGACCAGCTCGGCGGCCTCGGGCGGCACGGGCATCGACCCGTCCTCGTCCACATTGCCCGACAGCAGCCGCTCCTCGCCGTCGAGGCAGACGTAGCTCTCCCCTGTCTCCGTCACGCCCATCAGCTGGAGGGAGGTCGCTTCCGCGCCGATGCACCTGCGGTAGTACTCCAGGAGCTTCGGCCAGGTCCCCATGGTCTCCGGGGCCGGCGCGGATGATGTCGGCGCGGGCACGGCGATCGCCGACGTTCGGGGCAGCGGGCCGCGGAAGCTGTGGGCGATGTAGATCTGCTCGGTGATGTTGAGTGCCGAGTAGACCGGCAGTTGTAGGCCTTTGAACGTCTGCTTGAGCAGCTTCCTGGTCTGCTCGAACAGGTCGTGCGCGGAGACCATGCCGTCGCCGCTGGCGTCGGCGTCGCTGCTGTGTAGGGCCTTGAGCAGCGCCCCGGTGAACTTCGACGGCTCCGGACCGTCCTCGGTGACGGCCCCGGCGTAGGACTCCTGATCGTCCAGGCAGGACGACATGATGTACACGTCCCGCGGCGCGAGCATCGGATCCTGGCCCGCCTTGCCCTTGGTGGTGTGCCCGCGAACGAAACCTCCGCTGTGGCAGCAGTCCAGGATGGCGACCTTCTGCTGGGCCCGGCACTGTTCCAGCCGCTCGTTGACATAGCCGGCGTCGACGCCGGTGCGCTGGACGTTGTCGTCGGTGTCGGCGGCGATGAAGTGGAACTCGCCGGTCAGGCCGGCCAGCCGAACGCCGTGGCCGCTGATGTAGAGCAGCCCGAGCTCATTCTCGGCCAGATCCTCCAGGAAGTCCGCGATCTCCTGGCGCATCCGGTCCGCGGTCAGGTCCTGACGAACCTCGACCCGGTCGAACGCGCCGATCCGCGAGTCGTGTAGCGCGCGGAACAGCTGCTTGACGTCCGTCTCCGCGCACAGCAGCTGGTCGTAGCTGTCGCACTGGTAGTTGGCGGTGCCGATGAGCAGCGCCCGCCGTCGTTGCGGCCCTTTCATCGCCCGCCTTCCTCCCAGGTTCGCCCGACACACGGTTCTGACGGACGCGGTCAGCTCTCGGTCATCGGCCGGCCGAGCAGGCCGCACTGCGGCGTGCCACCGACCGCCGTCCACGGCTCGCGCCGATCGCAGCGGTCGGTCGGGCAGACGTAGGCGTCCTCGTCCGCGGCCAGCAGTCGGCGTCGTCTTACGTTGTCCCCCTTGGTGATGTGCCCGTCCGCGCCTCGGGTCGCCGCCTCGATGTCCGCCATCAGCCGCCGCCACTCGGGCAGGGAGCCCGGCTGCGCGCGCAGTTTCCGCAGCTGGGCCCCGAATCCGAGAGTGTCGGCGGCGACCGCGATCCGCCTGGCGTCGCGGCAGATGCCGGACCATTGTGCTCGCTCGTCCGGGTGAAACGTCATCGGGGTGGTGTCCCTGTCCGTCAGTGCGGTGTGGAGGATGGTGCCCGTGCCGGAAGTCGTTTTCGCCGACGGCGTGCTCGATGAGCACGACCAGGATCGGGTTCGTTTCGCCCTCAACCAGATCGACTTCGACGGGACGGGAGCCTGGCGGCATCCGGTGGGGTATGTCAAGGTGCGCAAGGTTTTCGGCAACGGCCGCAGTGGCAGCCTCGCACTGCACGTGGAGCTGTCGACCGGGCAGGTCGTGCTCAGTCGCGTGCTCAAGGTCGACCGCATCGACGTGATGGCCCGGGAATGGCGGGGATGGCAGGAGATCAGCCAATTCAACAACGCCTTTTTCGCACCGGTGTTCGCCGCTTCCCGCGACGTCGTCGATACTCGACGGCGCGGGCCGTACGACTGCGGCGCGGTCGTCTACGGCGACGCAGCCGAGTACAACGGTGACGCTTCGGCGGCACTGCAGTCCCTGGAGGAGATCGCCCGCGATCCGGCCCGGGTGGACGAGACCGTGGCAGTGATCGAACAGTTGTTCAGAGGCATCGCGGTGACCTTGCACAATGCGCATCACGTGGAGGACCAACCGACCTCGCTGGCCCGCTTGAACCGCCGGCTGGGTCCGGTGCTGGAGATCCGCTCCGACCCCGGGACCGCCGAGGCGCCGATGCCGAACAAGATCTTCCGCCGTGCCCTGACCGGCGCGGCCGATGACATCGCGCCGGGCCGGCGGATCCGTTTCACACTGTCCGAACACGACCACGTCCAGATCAGGGTCGACGGCAAGGATGCCCGACAGGGTCAGGGAATCGTCGAGGTCAGCCGGGGACTGGCCCGTCGAGAGCTGCTGCCGGAACCGGCGCTGTCGTGCGCCGACCTGTTCGCCGCCCTGCCACGGGTGCTGACCGAGACCATCACCAGCCGCGTCACCTCCAGGTCGCACGGGGATCTCAACGCCCGCAACGTGCTGGTCGTCAACGGCCGGCCGTACCTGATCGACTATGCCGAGTTCGCCGCCGACCTGCCGCAGCAGTTGGACTTCGCCTGGCTGGAGGTCTCGCTGCTGCGGGACGTCTACGCCGCGCGCGATCCGGCCGGGCTGATCCGCCTGCAACGCGCCCTGGCCATCGGCAGCCGCCTGCTGCACCTCGGCGTCACCGCGGAGGAAGTGCTCGACGCCTGCCGAGAATTCGTTCCCGCCGACAACCACGACGCGCTGCGGGTGCTGCTGACCATCCGCACGCAGGCGCACCGCGTCTACCCGGAGAAGGCCCGACCGGTCTGGTGGCGTGATCACCTCGCTCAGCTGCTCCTCTCCGCGCACCGCACGCTCAAGTGGTCGGACGACAGTCAGAGCGTCGCCAAGCTGCATGCCGTCACGGCGATGGCCGCCGTCGCCACGGAATGGCTGACGGACGGCGACCCGTTCGAGCACTGGGACCACCACGTCAACGAGGCGGTGTCGCTCCTGCAGCGGCACCTGCGGCGCAAGCTGCGCGAGGGCATGCCGGAGCTGGCCCGTGAGCTGACTGTCGAGCACTACGTGGACCTCACCATGGACCTCTCCGACCCTTACTCACCTTCCATCGACAAGCTCATGTCCTCCGAGTACCACGTCGTGGTGAGTGGCCCGCCGGGCAGCGGCAAGACCACCGTCCTGAGAGAATCCGGCCGACGCTTGCTCGCCGACGAATCGGCGCGGGTGCCGCTGTTCGCGCACGCCCAGGACTTCCAGGAGTCCATGATCGACGCGGAGGAGGCCCGGCTTGGCGTCCGACACCTCATCCTCGACGACGCCTCCCCCGACCAGCTGGCCGACCTGCGGGACAGGTATCCGACGATGCCCATCCTCGCCTCCGGCGACCCGACGGCCGGCTTCGGACACGCCCAGCTCAGGGGCCTCGACGAGCAAGCCATCGAGATCTACTTGTGGCGCCGCGTTCCGGAACTGGGCGTCAACAGGCTGATGGACACGCTGCTCACCGACCCCGCCTGGCGGCGGCTGAACATCCAACACCCCCGAACGCTGTCATTGCTGGCGGATTACCTGGCGCTACACGGGATGCCGGACTCACCAGTGGACCTGCACCGGGCCATGTTGCTGGCCAAGGTGGACGGCGACGAGGAGGCGTTGCGAGCAGGCGAGGCCGTGGCGATCGCCTTGCTCGAAGACGTTCCCCCTGGTCCGATCCATCCGAAGCTCATCCGATCGGGGCTGATCATCGCCGACGACACCGAGGTGAGATTCGCAGAGCGCGGCGACCGCGATCACCTCGCCGCACTGGGCCTCCGGCATGAGGAATCCGACCCCGATCGCATTCACAGGCTGGCTGAGGAGATCCAGTGGCGCGATGCCGTCATCGCCTTCGTCGAGCTTCCCGAGGTGTCCGCGAACGAGGTCGCATCCCTGGCCAACGCCATTCCCAACCCGATCTGGAAGGCAGAACTGCTCGCTTCGGCGGCGAACTGTCCGACCGAGACCCTAAGCGCGTTCGTCGCCGACCAACTTGCCCGTCTGCGGACCGCCAGTATCGTCAGGGCCGCCATCATCCTCACCGTCCTGAAGTTGTTGCGTCAGCATGCCGCGTTGGCCCAGATCGCACTGGACGGCACCATCTCCAAGCACGCGCGAACGCGGGCCCTACGCAAACTTGAAGCACTGACGGACAAAGCGCGCCCCGGCCAACCCCGTCATTCCGCGGCCGCCGAACTCATCGCGACACTCGAGTCGCTCCTCAACCATGAGACCGATCCCGGCATGCGTGAAGTCGCCTGCGACGTCGTGCGACGGGCCGACCTGAAAGAACTCAGCCTTGTCGTGGCGGAGCAGATATCCGACCGCAGCCCGTGGCCGATGAACCTGGTCGCTATGCGAACCCTCCTGAAAATCGACGTCATCCCTGCCCGGCGGACGCTGAGCGCATACGCGGACGCGTGTTCCACCCGCCTCGCCGACACCGAGCTCCAACTGCGCTCGCTGGACAGCGTGGGAGAAGCGATCTCCCTTCGGTTCGAGCAGATCGGTCTGCTCCAGAATCTTGACGCGCAACGGCGCCGAAGCTGGTATATCCGGCTGCGCTTCGGTTTCGGCATGATTGCCACGGAACTCGGCGAGGCACCTACGATCGAAGGCGGGCCGGACGAGTGGCTCGATCTGGTCGAGCACGGCTCGACTGAGGAGGCCGCATTGGCGGCGCATCATCTTCTCGCGCAGGGGCGGGCTTCCGAGATTCTGGACCGGATCGGGGATCCACCGAGGAACGACCGGCTGCTGATCGCGGCGGCGGCGTTCAGCGTAGGCGACCTGGATTGGGTGGAGAACTTCACGTTGCGGATGCTGCACCACGTCCATCCCAGCGAATTGGAGGGACCAGCGGCAGTATTGGCATCGGTGTTCTGGATCGACCGGATGCGAGGAATCAAGCTGGCGCTACGTGCAGGCCGGATCGTACGGGATCGTGACATCGCGGAACGGCGGTTCTGGCCGTGGTCGGTGGCGTTGGGGATCTGCCACGGCCGGCCTGAGGAACACGAAGCGTTGCTGAACGAGGGCGAGGTGGAGTTGGCGATCGACGCCCTGTCCAGTTACGGGTTCCTGCTGAACGGCGAGGAACGGCCCGATCACGTGTTCGGGGAGACGGCCAAGGAGAAGCTGCTCCACGCGGTGACCGATGAGAACCTGGTGGACTGGGCCCACGCGGCGGCGACGGTCGGCCTGACCGAAGCCGTGCCGGTGATCAGGGAGCACATCGCGGGCGGCCGGAGCGAACCAGTGCTGCAGAAAGCGTTGGAGTACTTGACCTCTGATCAGTAGCGCCAGCTGACCCCGTAGCTGAAGCCCTGTTCGGGGCGGTCGAAGCGGGCCATGACCTCGTCGGCCCCGTCCAGGGCGAGCAGCGGGCCGTCGGGGATGCCGTGGTGGGGCAGGGTGCGGGGCGAGGCCCGGTCGGTGCGCCAGACGGCGACCGGCCGGCGGGTGGCGTCGAAGCGGACGCGGGTCTCGAACAGGGAGCAGCTGACCAGCGGATTGAACACGTAGTGGTCGGCGATGGGCTGCCCGTCGCGGACCTGGAACACGATGGAATACGTGTGCTCCTCGTTGCGGGCCAGCGGCCGGGGCAGCTCCAGCAGGTAGCGGAAGTGGCTGGGGCCCAGGCGGTTGTGGGCGACGATGCGGGCCCCGTGCTGGATCTCGGCGTGCACCTCGCGGTCGAGGTCGGCACCGTCGGGGCGGCGCGGCACGCTGAAGCGGGCGACGATCTGCGAGACGGCGTCGCGGGTGGCGACGATGGTGCGTTCCTCGATGACCTCGGGGGTCGACCGGTCCAGCCGCACCAGCGCCCGCAGCTGGCGCACGGCCCAGCCCCGCTCGGGATCGGACGGGTCGATGCGCCGGGCGATGGCCTGGGCCAGCTTGGCGAACGCGTCGTCGATGCGCCGCCGCGCGGTCCGCTCGGACCAGCGGAACTCGGTGGCCAGCAACTCGGTGCGGCTGGACAGGGTGCCGGCCTGCAACTCCCGGTCCAGCGCAAGGGCCACCAGGACGACCCGCCGGTCCTCCGCCACCAGGTCGGTCTCCGGGATCCCGGCGACGGCGGCGTTGACCAGCCGTCTGACCTCGGCGTTCGAGCAGCCCGGCGGAATGTCGGCCCAGCGCGCGGCCGCCGGCCCGATCAGGTCGTGCACGGCCGCGCGGTGCAGCCCGCGCCCCCGCCGCAGCACGATGAACTCGCGGGTCAGCTCCGCCTCGAACCCCGTCATGCCCCCTCCACGGTCGATGGCCGGCCCCGGCCGAGAACGGCCAGGGATTGGCCAGTCCCGACGCCGCGGCCACGCCACCATCCACCCGGACAGGGCATCCGGATGGGCGAGGAGATCGTCGGTGTCGGCAGCGCACACTCCCGTCGTCCACCGGGGCGACCTCGACGAGCTGCGTGAACTCGCCCGCGGCGGACGCCTCGGCGCGCGGCTGGCCAGCCCGGCCAATGCTAGGCAGGCCAAGCTGAACGAGGCGTTGTATTCACTCGTGTGGCCGATCGTTTTCGACCGCCTTACCAAACCGTTGGAATTACGCCGCGGTCACCGGCGATGCGCCAGTCGGGTGACGCGTCTGTCGGCGGACTGCGTCGACGGTTTCCACGACGACGTGGAGGCGGTGATGGACGGCGTGCGCCGCCGGGCGACGACGCCGATCCACGACCTGGAGGCGTGGATCGCCAAGATGGCCCGGGCGGCCACGATCGACGGCTACCGCCGGCGGCGCGGCCTGCTCGGGGCGCCCCAGCGGCCGAGGGTCCCGGGGTGGCTCTCGGACCGCCTGGGCGACGATCCCTGGCTCACCGCGCTGGCCCTGCACGTCATGGAATGGGTCGGCGTGCCGATGACCGCCGGCCACCAGCTGTGGCCGCTCGACGCGTGGACGGAGCGCCGGGCCCGGGTGACCGGCGACTGGTCCGGCGCCGCCGAGACCGTGCACCGGGAGGTCGAGCAGGTGCTGGCGGCCATGCGCAGCCGGCCGTCGTGGCACCAGAGGAACATCGAACAACCCTTGGGGCGCAAGCAGACCCCGACACCGATGCACGAGGTGTCGACCCCGCTGGCGCTGGCCCCGGCCGGCGTGGACGAGGAGCACACCGCCAAGCTCGCGATGTGGTTGATCTGCCGGCGGGTCGACGCCGGCGAGGATCCCCGCGCGGTGGCGGTCGACGTGGTGGGGCGGGCTTTCCACGGGCTACCCGCCGTCCGACTGGCCGGGATCGTCGATGCCGTCGTCGACATCGTCGGGTGAGGCGGAAGGCGGCTCGGGCCGGTCGGCGGCGGCGCGCAGCTCGGCGCGCAGCAGCTCCAGCAGCAGCTGCCGTTGCCGGGCCGACAGCGGCCGGTCTCGTCTGGTCATCGGTTCGGTCCCTCCGCGAACGACGTCGCCGGTCACTGACGGACGTGCCGGCGGAACACGAGAGGAGGTGGGGACCATGGTCCGGCTGCCGGGTTCGGCTCCGCCGTTGGTCCGGGTGTCCTTCGCCGCGATGCTGAGGATCCGGGACGGCGAGGGCATCGTGCTGTTCGAGGCCCGGTCCCGGCCGGGGGCGTTCACACCGCCGGGTGGGGTGTTCAGGCACTTCGGGCCGGCCACGGAAGTGTTGGGGCGGCTGGGTTTCCGCAGCGACCGGGACGACCTGCGCGGTGAGGTGCCGGCTCGGTCGCTGCCGGAGTTGCTGCGCTGGTTCGACAGCGGCGCGTACCGCGAGGACGCGGCGGAGTGCCTGCGCCGGGAACTCGCCGAGGCGGGGTTTCCCGGCCTGGCACCAGGTGTGCGGCATCTGAGCTTCGCTCGGTTCCGCACCGAGGTGGAGGTGCTGGACAGGCCGTACCGGCAGCTGCGGCAGTTCGAGTGCTACGACCTCGTGTGCGCCGACCAGTCCGCGCTGCGGGTGCGGGACCGGATCCTGGCCCTGGCCACGGATCCGCGCGTGCATTCGGCGCTGACCGCGACCCCGGCGGACATCGCGCACGGCCGAGCCGGCGCCGCCCTGATCGCCCCGCACGCCGGCTACCTCACCCGGGTCGCCCGCACCCCGTCGCTACGGTGAACGCGACCGTCGTGAGCTGCCTGCCGGTGGCCGTCGCCCCGGGTTCGGAGGTGGCGGTGCTGGGGGTGGTGCTGACGCCGGGCCCGGCGGCCGCGGGCTGGTCCCGGGTGGTGACGCACGTGCGGGGTCAGGTCTCGCCGGCCGTCGCGGTGACGGACCTGTCCGGCCCGGCGCCGCGGTCGGTCTCCGGCATCGGGGAGTCGACCTTCGGCTGGACCCTCGGCCGGCTCGACGGCCCGCCGCTGCCGGCGGCGCCGGCCGTCCTCCAGGCGTTTCTGCCCCTGAAGTCGGCGCCGCGGGAAATCGAGCTGACGATTCGCGTGGACATGTCCTTCGCCCGGCGTGGATTCGCCTTGGGGCGTCGGCCGCTCGATCACCACCGTATTCCACGGCTGTGGCAGTTCCGGCTGGTCGCGCCGGCGCGACGGCCGTTGAAAACGGGGCAGCCGCGGGTGCGCCTGTGTCTGGCGGCGGACATAGAGCGCTACAGCCGATTCGCCAATTCGGAGGCCATGCTGGCCCAGGAGCGGCTGCTGGAGGTATTGCGGCAGGCCCGGACGCACGCGGGCGTGGACGAATCGGCGGTGCTGATCGAAGGGGCCGGGGACAGCCAGTTCGCGATTCTGCCCGACGGGCTCGACGAGGCCACGGTGGTGCCGCTGCTCCTGGAGGGAGTGGCCAAGGCGATGCGGGAGGTCAACCGCGGGCTGGACCGGCACGAGCGGCTGCGGATCCGGATGGCGATGGACCGTGGCCTGCTCACACCCAGCGTGAACGGCTGGGTCGGGGGCGCCACGATCGCCGTGCACCGGATGCTCGACTCGCCGCCGTTGCGGGCCGCGCTCACCGTGCACGACCACGCCGACCACGTCGTGATGGTGTCGCGGACGCTGTTCCGGGACGTGATCCGGCACGGTTGTGACGGATTCGGCCCGTTTGCCGAGATCGACGTGGACATTCCCGGAAAGGGCTTCAGCGAACGGGCGTGGCTGTTCGTGCCGGAATAGGAAAGGCGCCCGCCGACCGGGGAGTGGCCGGTCGGCGGGCGTCGCGAGGGTATGCGCCGATCAGAGCCGGACGAGGCCGGCGATCAGCACGATGAGGTGACTCTCCATGACATTCCCTCCCTCTTTCTCCGAACGAGGCCGGGAATTCGCTGCGGCGAATCCGACCTGCGTTCAGCATGGGAGAAAGAGGAATTCCGATCAGCGCCGCGCGGCACGGCGCGAATGTGCCATGTGGCACTCAGCGCCGGGCCAGCGCCCGCAGCACGTCGGGGCGGCTGACGACGATGCGGCGGCGGGCGGTGGTGAGGACTCCCCGGGTTCGGAGCATGGCCATGGCGCGGGCGACCGCGCGGCGGGAGGCCCCGAGCTGGTTGGCGATCTCCTCCTGGGTGAACGGCGTCGCGATCACGATGCCCTCGGCCGACGGCCGGCCGCGCTCCGCCATCAGGGTGGCGAGGTGGCGGGCCAGGCGGTGGCTGATGTCCAGGTGCACGGCCCCGACCCGGGCCAACTCGGCCTCGCGCAGGCGGTAGGCGAGCGTCTTGATCACCGCGATGCCGGTCTCGGGCCGGGCCCGCAGGGCGGCCTGGAACTGGGCGGCGGTCAGCTGGGCCACGGTGGTCGGCTCGATGCTGCGCACCGAGGCGGTGCGGTCCCAACCGTGCAGGGCGGCCAACTCCCCCAACACATCCCCGGGACCGCGCAGGGCGTAGACCAGTTCCCGGCCGTCGGGCAGCACCGTGGACACCCGCACCCAGCCGGCGATGATCACGTGCACGAAGTCGGCCGGATCGCCCTCGCGGATGAGCACCTCGTCGGCGGCGTAGGCCCGGCGGACGCCGCCGCCCACCAGGTGTTCCCGGTCCGCGGCGGCGAGATAGGCGAGCAGACTCCCGGTGACCGGATCATCCATCCGGTCACCGTAGCGCCGGTCGGCGGCCGGCGAACGCGGATCCGCTCGACTCAAGCTCGACGAGGGCCGAGATGCCGGCTTCGTCCGGTCGGCCGAGGCTAGGAGTAGGTGCTGGCGCAGGTGAAGCTGGTCACGGCCGTCGGATCGCCGGCGCCGCGCACGCCGCGATGATCGCCGTCACCGCCATGGCCGCGTTTCTGGTCACACGTCCGGTCGCACTTCCGGGGAGCTGTGGGCCGCCCTTCCCAGAGGATCCGTCGACAGCGTCCGAATCTGCCACCAACGGCCGCGGGGGACAAAAAGCCGCGCAAACCTGCCCAAACGTGAACATCCGCGAGATTGGGGCGTTATGTTACCAGCAGCCCCCGAAGGACTCAATGCCCGCGACCCGGCGGTGACCGAACCACCCGAGAGCATGCCCGTTGTTCACCTGTCAAGATGCTGTCCCTTGCCTGCGGATCCGGTCACATGCACTCTTTGACCGCAGGGGGCGAAGTCCGATGAATAGAAGGCGTGTGGCTGCATGGTCGACTACGGGAGGACCGTGCGGGATCGACTGGACCGAATGTCGCACGCGGAACGCCGCCGTTCCGTCCTGGGCGTGGTGCGCCAACTCGTCGGATCGGACGCGTTCGGCCCGATGGTCCCGTTCCGGAGAATGGGTGTCAGCCGCGACCGGGCCAGTCGATTCCGGGACGAACTCGGCTCGGAACTCGGGCTGAAGATACCGGCCACAGTGCTTTTCGACTACCCGCACCCCCAATCTCTGGTGGAATACCTACTGGGCGTGCTGGTGGCGGAGCCGGCCGGACCGGCCGCCGCCGACGCGGCCGGCCCGGCGCCGGCCCCGGCCGAGGAACCCATTGCCATCGTGGGGATGGCCTGCCGCCTGCCCGGCGGCGTGGAGTCGCCCGAGGACCTGTGGGAGCTGGTCGCCGCCGGCGTGGACGCGGTGGGCGAGTTCCCGGCCGACCGCGGGTGGGACCCGGATCTGCACGACCCCGACCCGACGCGATCGGGCACATCCATCACCCGTCAGGGCGGTTTCCTGCGGGACCCGGCCGGATTCGACGCGGAGTTCTTCGGGATCTCGCCGCGCGAGGCGCTGGGCATGGATCCGCAGCAGCGGCTGCTGCTGGAAATCGCCTGGGAGGCGATCGAGAACGCGGGCATCGACGCGGCCGGTCTCCGCGACAGCGACACCGGGGTGTTCACCGGCATCATCTACCAGGATTACCAGCGCGGAATGGAGTGGGCCCCGAAGCAGATCGAGGGCTACGCGCTCACCGGCTCGTTCACGAGCATGGCTTCCGGGCGAATAGCCTACTCACTCGGGCTGACCGGGCCGGCGATAACCGTGGACACGGCCTGTTCCGCATCGCTGGTGTCGATACATCTGGCCGCCCACTCGCTGCGCCGTGGGGAATGCGCGCTGGCGCTGACCGGCGGTGCGACGGTGATGACGAGCCCTGGCGTGTTCACCGAATTCAGCCGCAAGCGCGGGCTGTCCATGGACGGGCGGTGCAAGTCCTTCGCGGCCGCGGCGGACGGCACGGGCTGGGCCGAGGGCGCGGGCATGCTGGTGCTGGAGCGGCTGTCGGACGCGCGCCGCAACGGCCACCCCGTGCACGCCGTGATCCGCGGCTCCGCGGTCAACCAGGACGGCGCGTCCAACGGCCTGACCGCCCCCAACGGCCCCTCGCAGCAGCGGGTGATCCGGCGGGCGCTGGCCGACGCCGGCCTCACGCCGGCCGACGTCGACGCGGTCGAGGCGCACGGGACCGGGACCGCGCTCGGTGATCCAATCGAGGCCCAGGCCCTGATCGCCGCCTACGGCCAGGACCGCTCACAGCCGCTGTGGTTGGGCTCGCTGAAGTCCAACATCGGACACGCGCAGGCGGCGGCCGGGGTCGTCGGCGTGGTGAAGTCCGTGCTGGCGCTGCGAAACGAGACGCTGCCGCAGACCCTGCACGTGGACGCGCCGTCGCCGCACGTGGACTGGTCGGCCGGCTCGGTCCGGCTGCTGACCGAGGCGAGGCCGTGGCCGCGCGGTGACCAGCCGCGTCGGATCGGCGTGTCCGGCTTCGGTGCGAGCGGCACCAACGCGCACGTGATCGTCGAAGAGGCCCCGGCCGAGGATCAACCGCCCACGGTCGAGGAAACCCGTGTGCTGCGGCCGTTCGTGCTGTCGGCCCGAACGGCGGCGGCGCTGCCGGAGCAGGCCCGTCGGCTCGTCGCGCACCTGGATGATCACCCGGAGCTGCGGCTCGACGATGTCGCGTTGTCCTTGGCCACCAGCCGATCCGCCCTCGAGCACCGGGCGGTGCTGCTCGCGGCCGACCGTGACAGTCTGGTACGAGGGCTGTCCGCGCTGGGACCGACGCCCCCGCGGGTCACCGGCGCGGAGCGACGGGTGGCGTTCCTGTTCAGCGGCCAGGGATCGCAGCGCCCGCACATGGGACTTGAGCTGCGCGAACGGTTTCCGGTGTTCCGCGCCGCGTTCGACGAGGTCAGCCGGCAATTCGACCCGGCGCTGCGGGACGTGGTGTACGGGTCCGACACCGATCGGCTCGACCAGACGGAGTACACCCAGCCGGCGCTGTTCGCCTTCCAGGTGGCGGCTTTCCGGTCGTTGGCGCACTGGGGCATGACGCCGGAGTTCGTGGCCGGGCATTCGATCGGTGAGCTGGCCGCCGCCCATGTGGCCGGCGTGCTTTCCTTGCCGGACGCGGTCAAGCTGGTGACGGCGCGCGGCCGGTTGATGCAGGCGCTGCCGACCGGCGGCGTCATGGTCGCCGTCCAGGCGTCTGAGAAGGAAGTCCGCCCGCTGCTGCGTGACGGCGTCGATATCGCGGCGGTGAACGGCCCCCGGGCCGTGGTGCTGTCCGGCGACGAGGACGCGGTGTCGGCGGTGACGGATCGGTTGCCGGACAAGTGCAAGCGGCTCAACGTCAGCCACGCGTTCCACTCGGCCCGCATGGAGCCGATGCTCGCCGAGTTCCGGGCCGTCGCCGAGCAGATCGAGTTCCGGGCCCCGCAGATCGCCCTGGTGTCGAACCTGACCGGCGACCCGGTCGAGGTGGTCGACGCCGAGTACTGGGTCCGGCATGCCCGGGAAGCCGTGCGGTTCCACGACAGTGTGCGCTGGCTGCACGCCGAGGGCGTGACCGATTTCGTCGAGATCGGGCCGTCCGGCGCCCTGTCGGCGATGGCCCAGGCATGCCTGCCGACGGGCTCGGCGGCGGTCGTACCGGTGTCGACCAAACTCCAGCCGGAGACGCGGTCGATGCTCGCGGCCCTCGGCGAGCTGCACGTGCGCGGCGTGGCGATCGACTGGGGAGCAGTGCTGACCGGCCGGATCGTGCCACTGCCGACATATGCCTTCCAGCACAAGCGTTTCTGGCTGAACTACGGCTCCCGGCCGGGTCAGGCCGAGGCCACTGCGCCGACCGTGGCGGAACCGGCCGACCCTCAAGCGCCGGCGGGCCTGCTCGACGTGGTGTTGAAGGAGATGGCCGACGTGCTCGGCCACGACTCCCCCGACCAGGTGGCCCCGGACCTGGCCTTCAAGGACCTGGGCTTCGACTCCATCGGGCTGATGCTGCTGTCCGAGCAGCTGGCCGAGGCGACCGGCACTGCGGTGCCGGTGACGGCCCTGTACGACCACCCTTCCGCCACCAGCCTCGCCGGTTTCCTCGGCGCGCCAACGACAGTCGAGCAGGCTCCGGTAGACGAGTCCGTTGTGGACGATGAGGACATCGCGGTCATCGCCATGAGCTGCCGCTATCCCGGGGGCATCGGCTCGCCCGAGGACCTGTGGCGGGCGGTGGCCGAGGGCCTGGACCTGATCTCGGAATTCCCGGCTGATCGCGGCTGGGACCTGGACGCCCTGTACGACCCGGACCCCGACCACCCGTACACCTCCTACTCGCGGTCCGGCGGCTTTCTCGACGACGTGGCCGGCTTCGACGCGGAGTTCTTCGGCATCTCGCCCCGCGAGGCGCTGGCCATGGACCCGCAGCAGCGACTGGTGCTGGAGACCACCTGGGAGGCGTTCGAGCGCGCCGGCATCGACCCGGAATCCCTGCGCGGCAGCCGATCCGGCGTGTTCATCGGCGCCGACCGCAACGACTACGCGCAGCTGCTGCGGCAGCAGCCGGAGGCGGTCGGATACCTCACCACCGGCAGCATGCTGTCCGGCCGGGTGGCCTACACCTACGGCATGGAGGGGCCGGCGCTCAGCGTCGACACCGCCTGCTCGTCGTCCCTGGTCGCGATTCACCTTGCCGCCCAGTCGCTTCGTCGCGGCGAGTGCCCGCTGGCGCTGGCCGGCGGCGTCACGGTGATGGCCACGCCCGAGCCGTTCATCGCCTTCAGCCAGCAGCGGGGTCTCGCCGCCGACGGCCGGATCAAGTCGTTCGCCGAGGCGGCCGACGGCACCACCTGGTCCGAGGGTGTGGGTTTCCTTCTGCTGGAACGGGTTTCCGACGCCCGCCGCAACGGCCATCCCATCCACGCCCTGATCCGCGGCTCCGCGGTCAACCAGGACGGCGCGTCCAACGGCATCACCGCGCCCAACGGCCTGGCCCAGCAGCAGCTGATCCGCCAGGCCCTGGCCAACGCCAGCCTGCGACCGTCCGATGTGGACGCCGTCGAGGCCCACGGCACCGGAACCGTGCTGGGCGACCCGATCGAGGCCCAGGCGCTGATCGCCACCTACGGCCAGGACCGGGTCACCCCGCTCCGGCTGGGGTCGCTGAAGTCCAACATCGGCCACGCCCAGGCGGCGGCCGGAGTCGCCGGCGTCATCAAGATGGCGCAGGCCATGCGGCACGGGGTGCTGCCCAAGACCCTGCACGTCGACCGGCCATCATCCCAAGTGGACTGGACGGCCGGCGCGGTGGAGCTGCTCACCGAGTCCGTGCCGTGGCCGGTCGAGGACCGGCCACGGCGGGCCGGCGTGTCCTCGTTCGGCTTCTCCGGCACCAACGCCCACCTCATCCTCGAAGAGCCGGCGGAGTTCCCCGCGCCGCCGGCGCCCACCCGCCAGTTCACCCACACCCGGTTCTGGCCGGAGGACTCGGCGTCCCGACTGCCGGAGCCGGACCGGTCGCTGGCCGACCGGCTGGCCGCGATGCCCGACGAGGACCGCGGCCGGGTGCTGCGCAACCTGGTCCGCACCGAGGTCGCGACCGTGCTCGGCCACGCCGGGGTGGTGGCCGACACCCGCACGTTCAAGGAGCTCGGCTTCGACTCGCTGACCGTGACCACGCTCGGCAAACGCTTGCGGGCCGCGACCGGGCGCAACCTGCGGGACACCCTGGTGTTCGACTTCCCCACGCCGGCCGAGCTGGCCGCGCACATCGCCGAGGAGTTCCACCGGCGGGACGACCTGGCCCAGCTGGAGCTGTCGGTGGACACGCTGGACGACGAGTCCCGGGTCGCGCTGGCCGACCGGCTGCGCACCCTGCTGCGCCGGATCGAGCCGACCGCCGGCGACGACATCACCTCGGTCAGCAACGAGGAGATGTTCGCGCTGCTCGACCGCGAGCTCGGCTCGTCATGACGCACTGGAGAGCGACCCGCCATGCATGAGGAACAGAAGCTCCGCGACTACCTGAACCGGGCCGTGGCCGACTTGCGCCGCGCCCGGGAGCGGGTGCGCGAGCTGGAGGAGGCCGACCGCGAGCCGATCGCGATCGTGGGCATGGCCTGTCGCTATCCCGGCGGGGCGGCCACGCCGGAGCGACTGTGGCAGATCGTCTCCGACGGTGTGGACGCCGTGTCCGGCTTCCCCACCGATCGCGGCTGGGACGTGGCCGGCCTGTACGACCCCGACCCGAGCCAGCCCGGCCGCACCTACAGCACGGAAGGCGGTTTCCTGCACGACGCCGCCGACTTCGACGCGGAGTTCTTCGGCATCTCGCCCCGCGAGGCGCTGGCCATGGACCCGCAGCACCGGGTGGCGCTGGAGATCGCCTGGGAGGCGCTGGAGCGGGCCGGCATCGACCCGACCTCGTTGCGGGGCAGTCGATCCGGCGTGTTCGTCGGCGCCACGTACCAGGACTACGCCAGCCGCCTGCCCGGCGCGCCGCCGGAGCTTGAGGGCTATCTGGGCACTGTCAACACCTTCGCCGTGTTGTCCGGCCGACTGTCCTACACCTTCGGTTTGGAGGGGCCGGCGGTCAGCGTCGACACCGCCTGCTCCTCGTCGCTGACGGCGGCGCATCTGGCCGTGCAGTCCTTGCGTCGCGGCGAATGCTCGCTGGCCCTGGCCGGCGGTGTCACGCTGATGTTCACGCCCACCGCGTTCCTGGAGTTCAGCCGGCAGCGCGGCCTCGCGCCGGACGGCCGGTGCAAGGCTTTCGCCGCGGCCGCCGACGGGGTCGGGCTGGGCGAGGGCGCGGGAATGCTGGTGCTGGAACGGCTTTCCGACGCCCGGCGCAACGGCCATCCCGTCCACGCCCTGATCCGCGGCTCGGCCATCAACCAGGACGGCGCGTCCAACGGCCTGACCGCGCCCAATGGCCTGGCCCAGCAACAGGTCATCCGCCAAGCCCTGGCCGACGCCGGTCTGTCCACTTCGGACATCGACGTCGTCGAGGCGCACGGCACCGGCACCACCCTCGGCGATCCCATCGAGGCTTCGGCGTTGTTGGCCACCTACGGCCAGCAGCGCGCCAGTCCCCTGCGCCTGGGCTCGGTCAAGTCCAACATCGGCCACACCCAGGCCGCCGCCGGGGTCGCCGGCGTCATCAAGATGGCGCAGGCCATGCGGCACGGGACGTTCCCGAAGTCCCTGCACATCGACGCGCCCTCGCCCCAGGTCGACTGGAGCACCGGGTCCATCGAGCTGTTGGCCGAGCACCAGCCCTGGCCCGAGGCCGACCGGCCGCGCCGGGCCGCCGTCTCCGCGTTCGGCATCTCCGGCACCAACGCCCACATCATCCTGGAGCAGCCGCAGGCCGAGGAGACTTCCGCCCGGGCCGTGCCGACGCCGATGACCTGGGTGCTGTCGGCCCGATCCGAGGCCGCGTTCCAGGATCAGGTCGCACGGCTGCGCACGGTCGACGCCGACCCGGCCGACATCGCGCATTCCCTGGCCGCCAGGGCCAGATTCGAGCGCCGCGCGGTGGTCATCGGCGACACTCGGGCAGAGCTCACCGAAGGCCTGTCCGGGCTCACGCCCGGGATTGCCGGCGACACCGGCCGGATCGTGTTCGTGTATCCGGGCCAGGGCACGCAATGGCCCGGCATGGGCCGGGACCTGGTGGCGTCCAACGAGGTTTTCCGCGACGAGCTGACCGCCTGCAACGAAGCGCTTCAGCCGCTGACGGGTTGGTCGGTGCTGGACGTGATCAGAGGCGCCGACGGTGCGCCGTCGATGGACCGGGTCGACGTGGTGCAGCCGGTGCTGTTCTCCATGCTGGCCGCGCTGACCAAGATGTGGGAGTGGCTGGGCGTGCGGCCCGACGCCGTGGTCGGCCATTCGCAGGGCGAGATCGCCGCCGCCTACGTCGCCGGGGCGCTGTCCTTGTCCGATGCGGCCAGGATTGTCGCGCTGCGCAGCCGGGCCCTGCTGGCCCTGCGCGGACGCGGCACGATGCAGACCGTGCTCGCGCCCGAGGAGCAGGTCCGCGAGCTGTCGGACCGCTGGGACGCGGGGCTGTGGGTCGCCGGCGTCAACGGTCCGGCCAACGTGACGGTCGCCGGCGACGCCGAGTCGCTGTCCAAGCTGAACAAGGCGTTGTCCAAGGCCAAGTTGATGCGGTGGCAGCTGCCGGGAGTGGACTTCGCCGGCCATTCCGGCCAGGTGGAGGAGATCCGGGCCGAGTTGGCCGAGGTGCTGGCCCCGGTCACGCCGCTGACCCCGAAGCTGCCGATCTACTCCACTGTAGACCGTCAGTGGGTGGACGGGCCGACCATGGACGCCGGCTACTGGTTCCGCAACCTGCGCCAGACGGTGTGGTTCCGGTCGGCGGTCGAGCAGCTGACCGAGGCAGGCTTCGGCACGTTCGTCGAGGTCAGCCCGCATCCGGTGATGACCGTGGCGGTGCAGCAGACGGCCGAGGCCCTGGACCGGGACGTGATCGCCGTCGGCTCCCTGCACCGCGACACCAACGGCCCGCGCCGGATGCTGGCCAGCGCCGCCGAGCTGCACGTCCGTGGCGTGGACGTGACCTGGCCGACGCCGGGCAACCGGGTCGACCTGCCCACCTATCCGTTCCAGCGCCGACGGTTCTTCCTGGAGGCCCCGCGACTCAACCACGCTTCGGTGTCCACAGTGGACCGCTGGCGCTACCGGGTCGACTGGCAAGGCATCGCCGATCCCGCACCGGTCAACCCGGGCACGGTGCTGTTGGTGTCGGACACCGGTTCCGACGACGTGCGGCGGGGGCTCATCGCCCAAGGCGCGCGGGTGATCGACCTGGAGATCGCCAACCGGGAGAAGCTGGCGGCGGCACTGTCCGGTGTGGACGTGAACATCGTGGTGGCGGAGCTAGGGCTGGCGGGAACGCTGACTCTGACCCAGTCATTAGGCGATGCCGGCATCGACCGTCCACTGTGGTGTCTGACCCGAGAGGCCGCGACCAAGCCGGAGCTGGCCCAGGTCTGGGGGCTCGGCCGGGTCATCGGCCTGGAACACCCGCAGCGGTGGGGCGGCCTCGTCGACCTGCCCGAACACGTGGACGACGCCGTCGCTGCACGCCTGGCGGCGGTGCTGTCCGGTCCCGAGGACCAGATCCGGATCCGGCCGGCCGGCATCTTCGTGCGACGCCTGCGCCACGCGCCGCTGCCCACCGACCGTGCCGTCGGCGAATGGCGGCCGCGCGGCACGGTGCTGGTCACCGGCGGCACCGGCGCGGCCGGGGCGAACATCGCCCGGTGGCTGGTGCGGGATGGCGCGGAGCACGTGGTCCTGGCCAGCCGGCGCGGCCCGAACGCCCCGGGCGCGGCCGAGCTTCAGGCCGAACTCGGGGCCGCCGCCACGATCACCGCCTGTGACGTCGCGAATCGGGACGAACTCCAAGCCCTGCTGGCAAAACTGCCGGGTGAGCTCACCGCCGTGGTGCACGCCGCCGGCATCGGCGAGGCCGTGCCGATCAACGACCTGGCCGCCGACGACATCGCGGCGACCATGGCGTCCAAGGCCATCGGCGCCACGCACCTGGACGAACTGTTGGGAGACAAGGAACTCGACGCCTTCGTGCTGTTCTCCTCGCTGTCGAGCGTGTGGGGCGCGGGCGGGCAGGGCGCTTACGCCGCCGCCAACGCCCATCTCGACGCGCTGGCCGAGAACCGCCGCGCCCGGGGCCTGGCCGCGACCTCGGTGGCCTGGGGCTCCTGGGCCGGCGGCGGCATGGCCTCCGCCCCGGGGCAGCGGGAACAGCTTGACGCCGTTGGACTTCCGCCGATGGCCCCGGAGCTCAACATCCTGGCCCTGCGACAGGCCGTTGCCCTGGGCGAGGCCTGCGTGGCGGTGGCCGACGTGCGCTGGGACCGGTTCGCCCCCAGCTTCACCGCCCGGCGGCCGAGCCCGCTGCTCACCGAGATCCCGGAAGCGGCCCGCGCGATCGACGGAAACGTCGAGGAGACAACGGATCCCGGGCTACGGGGGCGTCTCGCGCCGCTGTCGGCCGACGACCGGCTGCGCACGGTGCTGACCCTGATCCGGACCGAGGCCGCGGCGGTGCTCGGCCACGACTCGCCCGACGACGTCCGGGCCGACCAGGCGTTCAAGGACATCGGTTTCGACTCGCTGACCGCGGTCGAGCTGCGCAACCGCCTGACCACGGCGACCGGCCTGCGGCTGTCGGTCACGGTGGCGTTCGACCACGCGGCCCCGGCGCGGCTGGCCGAACACCTGGTCTCCGAGCTCGTCCCCGAGGACCAGCCGACGGACCTTCTCCAGGAACTGGAGCGCTTCCAGGCCACGATCGCGGCCGCCGAACCCGACGGGGCGATCCGGACCGAGGTCGCGGCCCGGCTGCGGGCGCTGCTGCGAACCCTCGACGACGGGCCGTCCGCCGACGACGAGTTGACCGCCGACGAGGACGTGTTCGACGTGCTCAGCAAGGAGTTCGGCATCTCATGAACGAGGAGAAGCTCCGCCACGTCCTCAAGCAGGCCACGGTCGAGCTGCGCCAGGCCAGCCGGCGGGTGCGGGAGCTGGAGGAGGCCGACCGCGAGCCGATCGCGATCGTCGGCATGGCCTGCCGCTATCCCGGCGGCGTCGGCTCGCCCGAGGACCTGTGGCGGGTGGTCGCCGACGGCGTGGACGTGATCTCCGAGGCCCCCGGCGACCGGGGTTGGCACCTCGACGCGCTGTACGACCCGGAGCCCGGCAAGCCCGGCCGCACCTACGTCCGGCACGGCGGTTTCCTCCATGACGCGGCGGATTTCGACCCCGAGTTCTTCGGCATCTCGCCGCGCGAGGCGCTGGGCATGGACCCGCAGCAGCGCCAGCTGCTGGAGGCGTCGTGGGAGGCGTTGGAACGGGCCGGAATTCGGCCGTCGGCGCTGCGGGGCAGCCGCACCGGCGTGTTCGTCGGCATGTGCTACATGGGGTACGGAACCCGTGATCAGGACGTGGCCGAGGAGGTCTCCGGCTATCTGATCACCGGCGACGCGATGAGCGTGGCCTCGGGCCGGGTCGCCTACACGCTCGGGCTGGAGGGCCCGGCGATCACCGTGGACACCGCCTGCTCGTCTTCGTTGGTGTCGCTGCATTTGGCCGCCCAGTCGCTGCGCCGCGGCGAGTCCACGCTGGCATTGGCCGGCGGCGTGGCGGTGTTGGCCACCGCTCGCGGGTTCATCGAGTTCAGCCGGCAGCGTGGCCTGGCGGCGGACGGCCGCTGCAAGGCCTTCGCCGCCTCCGCCGACGGCATGGCCTGGGCCGAGGGCGTCGGAATGCTGGTGCTGGAACGGCTTTCCGACGCCGAGCGCAACGGCCACCGGGTGCTGGCCGTGATCCGCGGCTCCGCGATCAACCAGGACGGCGCGTCCAACGGCCTCAGCGCGCCCAGCCGTCCCGCCCAGGAACGGGTGATCCGCGACGCCCTGGACAGCGCCGGCCTCTCCCCTGCCGACGTCGACGCCGTTGAGGCCCACGGCACCGGCACCACCCTCGGCGACCCCATCGAGGCCTCGGCCCTGCTGGCCGCCTACGGCCGCGCCCGCCCGGCTGACCGTCCATTGTGGATCGGTTCCGTCAAGTCCAACATCGGTCACGCCCAGGCCGCCGCCGGCGTCGCGGGCGTGATCAAGATGGTGCAGGCCCTGCGGCACGGGGTGCTGCCCAAGACCCTGCACATCGAGCAGCCCACGCCGCACGTCGACTGGTCCGCCGGCGCCGTGTCCCCTTTGACCGAGGCCCAGCCGTGGCCGACCGTCGACCGCCCGCGCCGGGCCGCCGTGTCCGCGTTCGGCATCTCCGGCACCAACGCCCACGTGATCATCGAGCAGGCGCCGGCCTCGGCCGAGCCGGTCGCGTCCGGGGAAACCACCGCCCCGTGGGTACTCTCCGGCCGTTCCGCCGCCGCCCTCCAGGCCCAGGCCTCGCGCCTGCTCGCCCACGTGCAGGCTGTGGACCCCAACGACACCGACATCGCCTACTCCCTGGCCACGACGCGGGACAGTCACGAGCACCGGGCGGTGATCCTGGCCGATGGCCGGGGTGAGGCGCTGGCTGCCCTGGCCGACGGGCGGCCGGCCAACGGGCTGGTGCAAGGTGTTGTCGCGCCCGAACGCGGCAAGACCGTCTTCGTTTTCCCCGGTCAGGGCGCGCAATGGGCCGGCATGGCGGTCGAGCTGATGGCCGAGTCGCCGGTGTTCGCGGAGCGGATGGCCGAGTGCGAGGCCGTGTTCGACGGGCTGGTCGACTGGTCGCTACGGGAGGTGCTGGCCGATTCCGCACTGCTGGAGCGGGTCGATGTGGTCCAGCCGGCGCTGTTCGCGGTGATGGTGTCGCTGGCCTTGCTGTGGCGGTCGTACGGGGTCGAGCCGGACGCGGTGGTGGGCTCGTCTCAAGGGGAGATTGCGGCGGCCTGTGTGGCCGGTGCGCTCAGTCTTGACGACGCGGCGGCGGTGGTGGTCCTGCGGAGCCAGGCCATCGCCGAGGATCTGGCCGGGCGCGGCGGCATGATGTCGGTGGCGCTCGCCGTGGACGACGTGACGGCGCGGATTCGCCGCTGGGAAGGCCGAATCTCGGTCGCGGCAGTCAACGGGCCGACGGCGGTCGTCGTGGCCGGCGAGCCGGCGGCGCTGGACGAGCTGTTCGCCGAGTTGGAGCCGGCGGAGGTTCGGGTCCGGCGCATTCCCGTGGACTACGCCTCGCACTCGGAGCAGGTCGAGTCGATCAAGGACCGGCTGTTGGCGGCCATGGCGTCGATCACGCCGGTCGCCGCGACGACACCGCTGTGGTCCACGGTGACCGGTGACGTTGTCGACACGTCGACCTTCGATGCCGAGTACTGGTACCGGAATCTTCGCCAGACCGTGCGCTTCGCCGACACCGTCGATGCGCTGCTCCGAGCCGAGCACACGGTCTTTGTGGAGATGAGCCCGCATCCGGTGCTGACGGCCGCGATCCAGGAGACCGCCGAGGCGGCCGGGATCGAGGCCCTGGTCACCGGAACGCTGCGCCGCGACGACGGCGGCGAG
The DNA here is from genome assembly GCF_044547355.1 of Kutzneria sp. NPDC052558. Taxonomy (NCBI): domain Bacteria; kingdom Bacillati; phylum Actinomycetota; class Actinomycetes; order Pseudonocardiales; family Pseudonocardiaceae; genus Kutzneria; species Kutzneria sp. NPDC052558. The sequence goes on along the minus strand of NZ_JBIUAG010000016.1, from coordinate 11,847 downwards.
TCCCGGTTCCAGCGCAGTGTCGCCGAGCTGTACGTCGGCGGCGTCGACGTGACCTGGCCGGTGGCCGGTCACCATGTCGACTTGCCCACTTATGCCTTCCAGCGGCAGCGTTACTGGCTGGAGGCCGGCACATCGGCCGCTCCATCCATTGTGGACGGACTGCGGTATCGCGTCGCCTGGGAGGAGTTCCCGCACGCCGAGGCCGCGCCGACCGGCAGTTGGCTGGTGCTGGCCACCCCGGGCGACGAGCGGGCCGAGGCCATCGCCCAGGCCCTGGGGGCCGAGGTGCGGTTCGGGACCGACACACTCCCCGGCTACGACAACGTTGTGGCATTGCTGCCGGCACTCGGCGTGCTGGAAGTGGTGCAGGCGCTGGTCGGCGGCCACACGCGGCTGTGGTGCCTGACCTCGGGCGCAGTGTCGGTGCACGGCGAAACGCAACGGCCGGAACAGGCCCAGATCTGGGGTCTGGGCCGGGTGGTCGCCCTCGAACACCCGCAGCTGTGGGGCGGCCTGGTCGATCTGCCCGACGAACTCGACGACCAGACGCTGGCCCGGCTGCGCGCCGTGCTGGCCGACGCCCGGCAAGAGGATCAGCTGGCGATCCGCGACGGCAATGTCCACATGCGACGGTTGCGGCGGGCGCCGCTCGGATCGGTTCCCCCGAGCCGGGATTGGCAGCCGGCCGGCACGATCCTGGTCACCGGCGACGGCAGCCCGGTCACCTCGCACGTCGTGCGGTGGCTGGCCCGCGAGGGCGCCGAGCGCATCGTGCTCGCCGGCGCCGGGCCCGATCAGGAGGAGCTCCGGGCCGAGCTCGAACAGCACGGCGCGGAGCTCGGCGTCATCGACCACGACCTCACCGACCGCGACGAGCTGTCGTCCCTGTTGCGGGCGTTCGCGCCGATCCGGGCCGTGGTGCACGCCGCCGGCCTCGGTCGGCTGGCGCCGATAACCCGGCTGAGACAAGAGGAATACGCCGAGGTGGTGGTGTCCAAGGCCGGCGTCGCCGAGCTCCTGGACGAGGTCTTCGACTACGACCTGGACGCGTTTGTCCTGTTCTCCTCGGTCACCGGCGTCTGGGGCAGCGGCGATCACGCCGCCTACGCCGCCGCCAACGCCCACCTCGACGCGCTGGCCCAGCGGCGGCGGGCCCGGGGGCTGCGGGCGACCTCGATCGCCTGGGGGCTGTGGGACATCGGCGGCGACCAGTCCGAACACCGGTTGCGCGGCACGGGTTTCCTCCGCCCGACGGTAGCCTGCGAGGCGCTGCGGCAGGCCCTGGCCCACGACGAGACCACCGTGACGGTGGCCGAGGTCGACTGGGAGCGGTTCGTTCCCGTCTTCGCCTCGGCCGGGCCGCGCCCGCTGCTGCTCGGCGTGCCGGAGGCCCGGCGGCTCCTGGAATCCGATGACACGGAGGCGGATTCCCCACTGCGGCAACGGTTGCTGGCCCTGTCCGCGCCCGAGCGCCACCGGGCGCTGCTCGATCTCGTGCGCGGCCACGCGGCGCTGGTCCTCGGATTCACCGGCCCCGAGGCGGTGTCGCCCAAGCGGCCGTTCAAGGATCTGGGCATCGACTCGCTGACGGCAGTCGAGGTCCGCAACCGGCTCAATGCGGAGGTCGGCTTCCGGCTGCCGGCCACGCTGGTGTTCGACTACCCCACCCCCGAGACGCTGGCCGGCTTCATCCGGTCCGAGCTGCTGGGCGAGGCCGACGAGCCGGTCACCGCGACCACGGTCGCCAGGGCCGTCGACGAGCCGATCGCGATCGTGGCCATGAGCTGCCGGTTCCCCGGCGGCGTGACCTCACCCGAGCAGCTCTGGCAGCTGGTCGACGAGGGCCGGGACGTGGTCGGCTCGTTCCCGTCCGACCGGGGCTGGGACCGGAGCTGGTACGACGCCGAGCCGGGCACGCCCAACAAGTCCTATGTCTGGCGCGGCGGTTTCCTGGCCGGGTTCGCCGACTTCGACCCGGCGTTCTTCGAGATCAACCCGCGTGAGGCGCTGATCATCGACCCGCAGCAGCGGCTGCTGCTGGAGGCCTCGTGGGAGCTGCTGGAGCGGGCGGCCATCGACCCGGCGACGCTGCGCGGCAGCCGGACCGGCGTGTTCGTGGGCAGCAACATCCAGGACTACGCCGCCCACGTGCTGCGCGGCGACGACCTGACCGGCGGCTACGCCGGCGTCGGTAACGCCGCGAGCGTTATGTCGGGCCGGGTCGCCTACGTATTCGGGCTGGAGGGCCCGGCGATGACCGTGGACACGGCCTGCTCGTCCTCGCTGTCGGCGATCCACCTGGCCGTGCAGGCGCTGCGGCACGGCGAATGCCCGCTGGCGTTGGCCGGCGGCGTGACCACCATGTCGTCCCTGCTCAGCTACGTGGAGTTCAGCCGCCAGCAGGGGCTGGCCGCCGACGGGGTCTGCCGGGCGTTCTCCGGCGACGCCGATGGAACCGTGCTCTCCGAGGGCCTGGGGCTGCTGTTGCTGGAGCGGCTGTCCGACGCCGAGCGCAACGGCCACGAGGTGCTGGCGGTGATCCGCGGCAGCGCGGTCAACCAGGACGGGGCGTCCAACGGCCTGTCCGCGCCCAATGGTCCGTCACAGCAGCGGGTGATCCGGGCGGCGCTGGCCGACGCCGGGATGACCGCCGCCGACATCGACGTCGTCGAGGCCCACGGCACCGGCACCAAGCTCGGCGATCCCATTGAGGCGCAAGCGATTCTGGCCACCTACGGCCAGGACCGGGAGACCCCGCTGTGGCTGGGGTCGCTGAAGTCCAACATCGGCCACGCCCAGGCGGCGGCCGGGGTGGCCGGCGTGATGAAGATGGTGCTGGCCATGCGGCACGGGGTGCTGCCCAAGACCCTGCATGTCGCCGAGCCGACGCCGCACGTGGACTGGACCGCCGGAAACGTGGAGTTGCTGACTGAGGCCCGGCCTTGGCCGGCGACCGGGCATCCGCGCCGGTTCGGCGTCTCCTCGTTCGGCCTGTCCGGCACCAACGCCCACATCATCGTGGAGCAGGTGTCGACCCCGGAACCCGTTGTGCCCCAGGCCCCGGCGGACGAGATCGTCGCGCTTCCGTTGTCGGCCAAGACCGATCAAGCCCTGGCCGCCCAGGCCGCCGGTCTGGACGAAGCGGTCACGGCCTTCAGGCCGGCCGACGTCGGCTATTCCCTGGCCACGACGCGAACTACGCATGATCACCGGGCCGTGATCGTCGGCGGTGACGTGCGGGCCGGGCTGGCGGCGCTGGCTTCCGGCGCGGCGGCGGAGAACGTCGTGCGCGGCGTGGCCCGGGGCGAGGCCGAGGTCGTGTTCGTGTTCCCCGGCCAGGGTTCCCAGTGGGAAGGCATGTGCCGCGACCTGCTGGAGACCTCGCCGGTGTTCCGCGCCGAGCTGACGACGTGCTCGGCGGCGTTCGAGTCCTTGCTGGGCTGGTCGGTGCTGGACGTGGTGCGGGGTGCGCCGGACGCGCCGCCGCTGGCCCGGATCGACGTGCTCCAGCCGACCTTGTTCTCGGTGATGGTGTCGCTGGCGGCGGTGTGGCGGTCGTGGGGCGTGGCGCCGGCGGCCGTGACCGGGTCCAGCCAGGGCGAGATCGCCGCCGCCTACGTGGCCGGTGAGATCGACCTCGCCGACGCCGCCCGCGTGGTCGGCCTGCGCAGCCGGTTGTTACAGGAACACTTGGTGGGCAAGGGAGTGCTGGCCTCGGTCTCGCTGCCGGTCGACCGGATCCGGGACCGGCTCGCGGCTTTCGGCGGTGCGCTGAGCGTGGCCGGGGTGAACTCCCCCACCTCGGTCACCGTCGCCGGTGATGTGGCGACGGTGGAGAAGCTGGTGGCGGAGCTGACCGCCGAGGGAATCCGGGCCCGTGTGGTGGCGTCCTCGGTGGCGACGCACTGCGACCAGGTCGACCGCATCCGGGACGAGGTAGCCGCGGTGCTGGCCCCGGTCACCGCTCGGCCGGGATCGGTCCCATTCTTCTCGTCGGTCACCGGTTCCCGTCAGGCCGCCGGCACGCTGGACGGGGCGTACTGGCTGGCCAACATGCGGGAGCCGGTGCGGTTCGAGGACGCCGTCCACGGGCTGCTCGACGCCGGGCACCGGATTTTCCTTGAGGTGAGCCCACATCCGACCATGGCGGTGCCGATCCAGGAGATCCTCGACGAGGCCGCGCCCACGGCGACGGTCCTGGGGTCGTTGCGGCGCAACGAGAACGGCCGCCAGCGGATGCTCACCGCGCTGGCCGAGCTGCACGTGCGGGGCGTGCCGGCGGACTGGTCGGCGACCTTCGCCGAGGGCAGCGTCCGCCGGGTGGAGCTGCCGACGTATCCGTTCCAGCGCAGCCGGTTCTGGCCGGACTACGCCGGGCAGCAGGTCGAGGACAGCCCGCTGGGCCATCCGCTGCTGACCTCGACGCTGTCGCTGGCCGACGGCGACGGCTTGGTGGCGCAGGGGCGGCTGGCCGCGAACCAGCCGTGGCCGGCCGGGGAAACGCTGCCGGCCGCGGCCTTGGTCGAACTGTCCATTCGGGCCGGTGACGAGGTCGGCTGCGATGTCCTGGCCGAGCTGGAACTCGGCGCTGCGCTGGTGGTCCCGACCGAAGGGGCCCGTCAGCTCCAACTTCGGATCGGGTCGGCCGACGCCGAGGATCGCCGAGCCTTCACCTTGCACTCCAAGGCCGACGGCGAGGCGTGGGTGGCCAACGCCACGGGTGTGCTGGCGGTCGGCGCGGCCGTGCCGGAGTTCGACATGACCGAATGGCCGCCGCCGGGCGCGGTCCTGGATGGCGACCGGATGTGGCGGCACGGCGACGAGACCTTCGCCGAAGTGCGGATCGACGAGGACGACAACCGGTTCCTCATCCACCCCGCGCTGTTGGCCGCCGCCGTGTCGACCGACCGGATTCCCGTTCACTGGCAAGGGTTCTCGCTGTACGCCGCCGGGGCCCGGGCCCTGCGGGTCCGGACGACGAAGATCGGCGACAACGCCGTCTCCGTGCAGCTGGCCGACCAGTTCGGCCAACCGGTGGCGTCGGTGGAATCCCTGACCTACGGCGCGCCGAAGCCGGCGTCAGTGAGCGATTCCCTGTACGGCCTGGACTTCGTCCACATTCCGTCACGAGCAACGATTCCGGAGCACGTGCTCGTCGACGACCTGGACGCGATCGGTCTCGTTCCGCCGCTGGTGTTCCTCACCCTGCACGCGACCGATCCCCACGCGGCGACCGCCCAGGCGGCTGCGGCCGTGCAGAAGTGGCTGGCCGAGGAGAGGTTCGCCGATTCGCGGCTCGCGGTGGTCACTCGAAGGGCCGTGCCCACCGATGACGTGACCGATCTGGCGCACGCCCCGGTGTGGGGCCTGATCCGGTCCGCGCAGTCGGAGCACCCGGACCGGTTCCTCCTGGTCGACACCGACGGCAGCGACGTCTCGCCGGCGGCGGCGACCACCGAGCCCCAGGTGATCATCCGTGATGGCCGACTGCTCGCGCCTCGGCTGGTCCGAATGGCCGCACCGGCAAGCAAACCCGAGCCGTTCGATCCCGAGGGCACGGTCCTGGTCACCGGCGGCACCGGCTCCCTGGCCGGCCTGCTGGCCCGGCACCTGGTCGCCAACCGTGGCGTTCGGCACCTGCTGCTGGTCAGCCGCAGCGGCGAAAACGCCGAGGGCGCAACGGAACTGGCGGCGGGGCTGACCGACGCCGGGGCCCAGGTGCGGATCGCCGTTTGTGACGTGGCCGACCGGACCGCGCTGGCCGAGTTGTTGGCCACGGTGGACCGCCCGCTCACTGCCGTGATCCACACCGCCGGTGTGCTCGACGACGGCCTGGTCACGGCGCTGACCCCGGCGCAGATCGACACCGTGCTGCGGCCCAAGGCCGATGCGGCGCTGGCCCTGCACGAGCTGACCAAGGACCAGCCGCTGAAGGCGTTCGTGCTCTACTCCTCGGCGGCGTCGGTGCTGGCCGGCGCCGGCCAGGGCAACTACGCGGCGGCCAACGCCTATCTGGACGCCCTGGCGGCCCAACGCCGAGCCAGCGGATTGCCGGCGGTCAGCCTGGGTTGGGGCTACTGGTCCCAGGCCAGTGGCATGACCCGGCACCTGGATCGCGGCGGGCTCACCGACCGCATGGCCCGCACCGGAGTGCTGCCGATCTCCGCCGCCGACGGCCTCGCGCTGTTCGACGCGGCGATCAGCGGGACCCAGCCAGTGGTGTTCCCGCTGCGGCTGGACCACGCGGTGCTGCGGGCCCGCGCCAACGTCACGCCGCTGCCTTCGGTGCTGCGCAACCTGATCCGCACCACTGCCCGTCGCATCGTCCAGGATGTGGCGGCAAACGAGGCCTCGCCGGCCGAGCGCCTGGCCGGCCTGAGCCCGGCCGCGCAGGAGGAGGCGTTGCTGGAGCTGGTGCGCGGGGTCGTGGCCGGCGCGCTCGGGCACGCCTCGGGCGCGGAGGTCATACCGGACAAGACGTTCAAGGAGCTCGGCTTCGACTCGTTGACGTCGGTCGAGATGCGCAACCGCCTCGGCGCGGCCACCGGCCTGCGGTTGCGGGCCACCGTGGCCTTCGACCACCCCACGCCGGTCACCATGGCCGGTTTCCTTCGCGGGCAACTGTTCCCGGAAGCGGACGGCCTGGACTCGATGGACCTGTCCGCGCTGATCGATCTGGCCCTGGAAGGCGACCGCTCGTGACCGTTGATCCCAAGAGCGTCGATGTCGACAGACTGGCGGCCGCGCTGCGGGCGGCCATGCGGGAGAACGAGCGGCTCAAGCAGCAGGCCTCGCGCCGGGACGAACCGGTGGCCATCGTCGGCATGGCCTGCCGGTTCCCCGGCGGTGTCACGACGCCGGACGAGCTCTGGGATTTCGTGGCCCAGGGCCGGGATGCCATCGGGGCCGTGCCCGCCGACCGGGGTTGGCACACCGAAGGCCTGCCCGGCGGCGGTTTCCTGCACGACGTCGCCGACTTCGACCCGGAGTTCTTCGGCCTGACCGACGACGAGGCGCTGGCCGCCGATCCACAGCAGCGGCTGCTGCTGGAGACGTCGTGGGAGGCGTTCGAGCGGGCCGGCATCGACCCGGCCTCGTTGCGCGGCACCAGAACCGGCGTGTACGCCGGGGTGATCTTCCACGACTACAGCTACCGGCTGCCCCGGCCGGCGCCGGTGGCCGGGCACACCTACTTCGGCAGCGCCGGCAGCATCGCGGTCGGCCGGCTGGCCTACACCTACGGCTTCGAGGGCCCGACGATGTCCCTGGACACGGCCTGCTCCTCGTCGCTGGTGGCTCTGCACCTGGCCGTACAGGCCTTGCGCCGCAACGAATGCTCACTGGCCCTGGCCGGCGGGGTGGCGGTGATGGCGACGACGGAGATGTTCGAGGAGAGCGCCCGTTACGACGACGCCCTGTCCCCCGACGCCCGCTGCAAGTCGTTCGCCGCCTCGGCCGACGGCATGGGGTTGGGCGAGGGCATCGGCCTCGTGGTGGTCGAGCGGCTGTCCGACGCGCGGCGCAACGGCCATCCGGTGTTGGCCATCGTGCGCGGCAGCGCGGTGGCCCAGAGTGGCAGCGGAAACGGCTTCACCGCGCCGAACGGGCCGTCCCAGGAGCGGCTGATCCGAGCCGCCCTGGCCGACGCCGGCCTGACGCCGGCCGAGGTCGACGCCGTGGAGGCGCACGGCACGGCGACCCCGGTCGGCGACCCGATCGAGGCCAACGCGCTGCTGACGATTTACGGCCAGCAGCGGGCCAATCCGGTGCTTGTCGGCTCGATGAAGTCGAACTTCGGCCACACACAGGCAGCGGCCGGGGTCGGCGGCGTGATCAAGATGGTCCAGGCCATGCGTCACGGGCTGCTCCCCCGCACCCTGCACGTCGACCAACCCACCCCGCAGGTGGACTGGTCCGAGGGTGCGCTGCGACTGCTCACCGAGGCGGAACCCTGGCCGGCCACCGGAAAGCCGCGCCGGGCGGCGGTGTCGGCGTTCGGCGTCAACGGCACCTTGGCCCACGTGCTCCTGGAACAACCCGAGCCGGAGCAACCAGCGCCGGCCAAGCCCGCCCCGACGACCATCGTCTGGCCGCTGTCCGGGCACACCCCCGACGCGTTGCGCGCGCAGGCGGCTCGGCTGCTGGAGCACTGCACCAAACACGAGGACCTGGACCCGGTCGACGTGGCGTATTCGCTGTCCCGGCGGGCCAAGCTGGCCCACCGGGCCACAGTGTCCGGTGTGGACACCGCATCGCTCTTGAACGGCCTGGCCGCCGTGGCCGACGGCCACGGCACTGACGATTCCACTATGGACGTATCCGACGGGCGGCTCGTGGCCTTGCCCACGTACGCCTTCCAGCGCCGACGGTTCTGGCTGGAGAAGGAGGCTCGATGACAGACGCGCTGGTGATCCTGGGGGCCGGCGTGATGGGGACGGGCATCGCCACCCTCGCCCTGGTGCACGGCACACCCGTGACTCTCGTTGACACGACTGAGGAAGCGCTGACCGCCGCCCGCCGGACCATCGCCAAGGGCCAGCGCATGGCCCAGCTGATGGGCGCCGCGCCGGAAGGCGTCAAGCCGGCCGAGCTGACGACGTCCGTCGACCTGGCCGAGGCGCTTGCCGCCCGCCCGGTGCTGGCCGTGATCGAGGCGATCACCGAGGACGCTGCCCTCAAGGCCGAGGTGCTCGGACGGGTCGCGGTCGCGGTCAAGCCCGGCACGCCGGTGGTGACCAACACGTCCTCAATCCCGATCGACGAGCTGGCCGACGCCGTGGCCCGGCCCGAGGACCTGCTCGGCGTGCACTTCATGAACCCGTCGTACCTGATCAGCACGGTCGAACTGGCCCGCGGCCGCCGCACCGGCGATGCCGCCGAACAGGCCGCCGTCCGAGTGCTGGAGTCCTGGCGGCGCAAGGTGATCGTCGTCAGCGACGCGCCCGGCTTCGTGACCAGTCGGCTGCTCCACCCGATGATCAACAACGCCGCCCGGGTGGTGCAGGAGGGCACCGCCTCGGTGTCCGAAGTGGACGCCCTGATGCAGGGCTGCCTGGGCCACCCCACCGGCCCGCTGCGCACGGCCGACCTGATCGGCATCGACAACCTCGTCGACTCCCTGCGGGTGCTGCACGAACGCACCGGCGACGAGAGCTGCCGGCCCTGCGAGCTGTTGCTGTCCAAGGTCCGCGACGGCCACTTCGGCCGCAAGACCGGACGTGGCTTCTACGAGTACGGAGACGCGCTGTCATGAGCACGAACACCGAGGTCCAGGACAAGCTGCTGGCCTTCCTGCGCGAGCGGACCGGCCAGGAGTGGACCGTGGACCGGGACCTGTTCGCCGAGGGCGGGCTGTCCTCGCTGTTCGCCATGGAACTGGTGGTGCAGCTGGAAAGCACGTTCGACATCGAGGTGGCGGGGCCGGACCTGCAACTGGCCAACTTCCGCACGGTGACGGCGATGTCCGAGCTGGTGGCCCGGTTGCGGCTCGAGACCGATGACTGATCGGGCCGCGCTGGTCGGCGATCTGGTCGGGGACCGGGCCGACGAGTGGGACCGCACCGGCCTGCTGCCGGCGGACGTGCTGCTCAAGCTGGGCGAGAACGGCCTGCTGTGCGCGCAGGTTCCGGTCAAGCACGGCGGACTCGGGTTGAGCAGCCGGGAGAACGGCGAATTCACCGCCGAGGTCGGCCGGCTGTGCAGTTCCCTGCGCAGCGTCATGACCTCGCAGGGCATGGCCGCTTGGACCATCCAACGCCTGGGCGACCGGCGCCAGCGTGAGAATCACCTGCGGCGCTTGGCCACCGGCACGCTCGCTGCCGTCGGTTTCAGCGAACGCCATGCCGGCAGCGACCTGTCGGCCATGGAGACGACGATCACCGCCGACGGTGACGAGGTGATGGTCAACGGACACAAGGTTTGGACGACGGCCGCCCACTACGCCGACGTGATTGTCGTGTTTGGACGGTACGAGGACGGGGCCGCCGCCGCGCTGGTGCCGGCCGATGCGCCGGGCGTGACCATCGAGCGGATCGTCGATCCCCTGGGCTGTCGGGCCGCCGGCCACGCCAACATCCGGCTTGACAGCGTTCGCTTGCCGGCCGAGAACGTGCTCGGCGGGGCCGGCGCGGCGCTGCCGCTGCTGGTGACCTCGGCGCTGGCGTACGGCCGGATGTCGGTGGCCTGGGGCTGTGTCGGCATCCTCGCCGCCTGCCTCGCCGCCGCGACCGGGCACGCCGCCAGGCGCGAGCAGTTCGGCCAGCCGCTGGCCAGCCACCAGCTCGTCGCCGGACACCTGGCCGATCTGTACGTGGCCGAGCAGACGGCCCGGCGGGCTTGCGAGCACGCGAGCCGGTGCTGGGACGAGGGATCGCCGGAGATGGTGACCGCCGCCGTGCTGGCCAAGCACGTCAGCGCCACCCAGGCCGCCGCCGGCGCGGCGACCGCCGTGCAGGTCCTGGCCTCGGCCGGCAGCCTGGACGGGCACGTTGTCGCACGGGCTTATCGGGACGCCAAGCTGATGGAGATCATCGAGGGCAGCAGCGAGCTGTGCCGGCTGCTGCTGGCGCAGCACGCCGTCAGCCGGAAGGGGGAGCGCGCGTGAGCAAGGTCGTCAAGTGCGTGGTGTGGGACCTGGACAACACGCTCTGGCGTGGCACTCTCCTCGAGGACGGCGACGTAGAACTGGCCGAAGGCGTCAAGGAGGTTCTGGCCGAGTTGGACGGGCGGGGCATCCTGCACGCCGTGGCCAGCAAGAACGACCACGACCTGGCCTGGGCCCGGCTGGAGAAGCTGGGCGTGGCCGAGTACTTCCTGACCCCGCGGATCGGCTGGGGCGCGAAGTCGGTGTCGGTGCGGGAGATCGCCGAGGAGCTCAACTTCGCCCTCGACACGGTGGCCTTCGTCGACGACCAGGCGGCCGAGCGGGCCGAGGTCGCCTACGCGCTACCCGAGGTCCGGTGCTACCGGGCCGAGGACGCACTGTCCCTTATGGACCTTCCCGAGTTCACGCCAACGTCCATCACGGTGGATTCCCGGCGGCGGCGGCAGATGTACCAGGCCGGGCAGCGGCGCACCGCCGCCCGCAGCGAGTTCACCGGGCCGGACGAGCAGTTCCTGCGGTCGCTGGAGCTGCGCATGACCATCGACCCGGCCGGCGAGGAGGCGTTGACCCGGCTGGAAGAGCTCACGCTGCGCACCAGCCAGATGAACGCCACCGGCGTGCACTACTCGGACAGCACACTTCGGGGCCTGCTGACCGATCCCCGGCACGAGGTGCTCGTCGTCACCATGTCCGACCGCTTCGGCGATCACGGCGCCGTCGGCATCGTGCTGTTGGAGAAGTTGGGTCCGGCCTGGCATCTCAAGCTGCTGGCCACGTCCTGCCGGGTCGTCACCTGGGGCGCCGGCTCGACCATCCTGTCCTGGCTGACCGACCAGGCCGCCCGGGCCGGCGTGCACCTGATCGCCGATTTCCGCCGCACGGACCGCAATCGCATGATGGAGATCGCCTACCGGTTCGCCGGCTTCGACGACCAGGACTGCGCCTGCCGGTCCGCCGTCGCCGGCGGCGAGGACATCCAGCGCCTGCACCTGATCCCGTCCCGCCAGCAGCCCTCACCCACGGTGACCGTGGTGGCCACCGACGTCGCCGCCCCGGTCTAGCTCCCGCCTCAGCAGCGGTTTTGATGTCATGAAGGGCCCCATACTGACGTTGAACGTGAGGAAGGGCCCCTTCATGACACCGAACAGTACTTTGTCAGGGAGTGTGGTTTGATCTTGTGCTGTGGATCTTGGTCAGGTGGAGTCGCTCAATGACGAGTTGACCCGGTTTGTGGCGGAGGTTTT
>NZ_JBIUAG010000015.1:171073-229892 GCF_044547355.1 Kutzneria sp. NPDC052558 | reverse complement strand
ATAAGCTTCTTGCGTATCGAGGCAGGCGGAGCCTGCCCGATAGCGCCTTGATACGCCATCGCCCAGAGGTCTCCACACAAAATCCACCCGGAGCCCCCAACCAACCGCCCCACCCCATCCCCAACCACACAACAACCCCCACCCCTCACCGCAAACCCCACCCTCCGGCAACCGCGCGGCGCAGGCACCAGAACCACGACCGCATCAACCCACCGGCGAGGGTGAGTCAGGGCCTACGGGCGAGGGCGTGCAGGCGGGAGGCGATGTCGCGGAGCGGGGGCTGGGTGGCGGCGGCGACCTCGAGCTGGGCGAGGGCCTCGGCGGCGCCGGGGTTGCCCTCGAGGACGGCGCCGGGCACAAGATCCGCGACGACGCCGTAGCCCTGGAGGAGCTCGACGTCGAGGCCGGCGGAGCTGAGGGCGGCGCTGAGGCGGTCCACATCGAACCGGCGCTGGAGGGGGTCGCCGGGCAGCTGGCCGTCGGGGTCGTCGAGCAGTTGGCGGGCGTCGACGAGCCGGCCGGCGAGGACCCGGTTGATCAGGGCGGCGTAGCGGTTGGCCACGAGGATGGAGACGGCCCCGCCGGGGGTGGCGGCGCCGGCGAGGTGGGAGAGGGCGGCGGGGAGGTCGTCGACGACCTCCAGGACACCGTGCCCGAGCACGAGGTCGGCCCCGCCGGCGGGCACGAGGTCAGCGAGCGCGTCGGTGTCGCCCTGGACGGCGGTGACGAGGTCGGCGACACCGGCCTCGACGGCCCGGCGCTGGAGGGTGGCCAGGGCATTGGGACTGGGGTCGACCACCGTCACCAGGCAGCCGGCGGCGGCCAGGGGCACCGCCCACACGCCGGAGCCGCCGCCCACGTCCAGCACGCGGGGCGGCTCGGCGTGCCGGCGGCGGACCGCGGCCAGCTCGGTGTCGAGCGCCAGGCGGACGGCATCGGGTCGCATGGGCCCGAGTCTATGGGTGTGCCGGTGTCGTGATCTGCGCGGCTTGTCGGAGACCGTAGGCTGCCCGTGTGCATACGGTTGCGGTGTTGAGCCTCAAGGGCGGTGTCGGCAAGACCACGGTTGCCCTGGGCCTGGCCTCGGCGGCGCTGCGCCGGGGCGTGCGCACCCTGGTGGTGGACCTGGACCCGCAGTGCAACTCGACAGCGACACTGGAACCGGCCGAGACCGAGGCCACCCTGTTCCACGTGCTGCAGAAGCCGACACCGGAGATCGTCCGGGCGGCGATCGCCCCCAGCGGCTGGGGTGAGGGCGTGGACGTGCTGGTCGGCGCGGAGGAGGTGGAGGGCCTCAACCATCCCGACCCCGGCACGAACAAGCTCAGCCGGCTGGAGAAGGCGCTGTCCACCGTGCACGACATGCTGGAGGAGGACGAGCAGCCCTACCAGCTGGTGCTGCTGGACTGCCCGCCCTCCCTGGGCCAGCTGACCCGCTCGGCGCTGGTGGCGGCGGACCGGGCGCTGCTGGTCACGGAGCCGACGATGTTCGCGGTCTCGGGTGTGCAGCGGGCGTTCGAGGCGGTGCAGGCGGAACGGGAGGAGCACAACCCGGACCTGCAACCGCTGGGCGTGGTGGTCAATCGGGTACGCCCCCGCTCGCACGAGCACCAGTTCCGCATCGACGAGCTGCGGGACATTTTCGGCCCGCTGGTGATGCCGGTGGCGCTGCCGGACCGGCTGGCCGTGCAGCAGGCGCAGGGCGCGTGCATGCCCATCCACATGTGGAACACGCCGGGTGCCCGCGAAGTGGCGTTGGCGTTCAATCTGCTGCTGGCGCGGGTGTTGCGGTCCAGCCGGCGGCGTACCCGGTCGGTGTTCGCGCAGGCCGAGGAACAGGCCCCGGAGGTCGAGGAGACCGAGATCGAGGAGACCGAAGTCGAGGAGGCCGTGGAGGAAACGCCGGCCGCGCCCGACGCCGGTCCGGTCGGCCGGCCGCAGTTCATGGAACCGCACCTGCCCTGATGCCCGAGGGCGACACGGTTTTCCTCACGGCTCACCGGCTGAACGACGCGTTGGCCGGAAAGGCGTTGACGCGCGGGGAGATTCGCCACCCCGCACTGTCCACAGTGGACCTTGCCGGCCGGGAGGTGGCCGAGGTCGGCTCGGTGGGCAAACACATCTTCACGCGCCTCGCCGACGGCCTCAGCCTGCACAGCCACCTGCGCATGGACGGCAGCTGGCACCTGTACCGCCCCGACGAGCGCTGGCGCCGGCCGTCCCACCAGGTCCGAGCCGTTCTGTCCACTTCGGACCGTAGCGCGGTCGGTTTTCTCCTGCACGACCTGGAGTTGCTGCCGACCGCCGAGGAGTCCCGGCTCGTGGGCCACCTCGGACCGGACCTGCTGCACCCGTCCTGGAACGCGGAGATGGCGGCCGAGGCCGTGCGACGGCTGGCCGCCGAGCCGTCCCGGCAGATCGGGCTGGCGCTGCTCGATCAACGGGTGATGGCCGGGGTGGGAAATCTCTACAAGGCCGAGGTCTGCTTCCTGCTCGGCGTCTCTCCCTGGTCGCCGGTGTCGGCGACCGATCCGGTTCGCGCGGTCGAGCTGAGCCACAAGTTGTTGCTACGCAACGCATGGCGCCCGGAGCAGTCCACCACCGGCGAGCTGGCCCGCGGCCGCCAGCACTGGGTGTACGAGCGGCAGGGCAAGCGATGCCTGCGCTGCGGCCAGGCGGTCGTGCGGGCGATGCAGGGCAGCGGGGTGCAGCAGCGGCCCACCTGGTACTGCCCGCGCTGCCAACCCGGCCCGACCGCGTGACTGCTCCGCCCGGATGGCGAGCAGCACCACACCGAACTTCGCCGCCCCGGGTCCGCCGGCTTTGCTACCGTGGGGCGATTGCCGTGAGGAGGCGTGAGGCATGGATCCGATCCTGATCGCGATCGCCGGCGCGTTGGCCAAGGAGGCCGTGCCCGCCGGCGCGAAGTACCTCGGCCAACTCGTGCAGCGGGTCAAGGAGAAGTTCGCCCAGACCCCGGGCACCGGCGTCGTGCTGGCCACGGCGCAGCGGGATCCCGAAGACCCGAAGATGATCGAGATGCTGGCCGGGGTGCTGGACGAGACCGAGCAGGCCGATCCGGCCTTCGGCGCGGAGCTGCGCACGCTGTGGGAGACGGCGAAGACGGAGATCACGGTCATCCACACCGGCGATGTCATCACCAACAACTTCAGCGGCCGGGCCGACGGCTTTTTCATCCAGGCCGGCAAGATCAGCGGCGGCGTCGACAAGCACGACCACTGACCACAGTGGTCGAACCACCCTGGGTGCGGGTTCCCGTCGGCCCGCACGCGCCGACCTGGCGCACCGTGGCCGCCCAGCGCCAGGTGCTGGCGGTCGTGCACAACGTCACGGCGCTGACGCGGCTGCTGGACGTGCTCGCGGTGTTCGAGGCCGATCCGCGGGTGCAGGTGGTGTTCACCTGGACCAGGTCCTCGCCGTTCATCGACGGCGTGCCCGAGGCGATCACGGCCGTGGGCGGCGTTTTTGTGCCCTGGGAACAGGCCGTGCAGCTGCCCTTCGATCTGGCCATATCGGCCAGCCAGGGCGGTGACCTGCACGAACTGCTGGCCCCACTGGTCATTGTCGGCCACGGAATGGGGTACAATAAATACTCGCCTCGAAAAGCGAAAAGCGAAAAGCGAAAAGCGAAAAGCGATTCGCGGTCGGCGGCGGCCGGACCGGACCGCGGAGCCGAGAGCTGGCCGCGGGCCTCGTTCGGGCTGGGCGCGGAGCAGTTGCTGCGGGACGGGGAGCCGATCGCCGAGGCCTTCGTGCTCACCCACGACGAGCAGCTGACCCGACTCGCCCGGTCCTGCCGGCCGGCGGTGGAGAACGCCGTGGTGGCCGGGGATCCCTGCTTCGACCGGCTGCTGGCCAGCCGGCCGTGGCGGGCGGCATACCGGGCGGCCCTCGGCATCGGTGACAGCAACGTCGGTGACGGCGCCATCGGCGACGGCCGGCGGCTGGTGGTGGTCAGCTCGACCTGGGGCGACAGCTCGCTGTTCGGGGCCCGGCCGGAGCTGTTCTCCCGGGTGGTCGCGGAGCTCCCGGTGGACTCGCACCGCGTGGTCGCCGTGCTGCACCCGAACATCTGGCACGGCCACGGCGCCTGGCAGGTCCGCAGCTGGCTGGCCGAGGCCATGCGGTCGGGCCTGATGGTGGTGCCGCCGATGGACGGCTGGCGGGCGGCCCTGGTCGCCGCCGACTGCGTGATCGGCGATCACGGCTCGACCACCTTCTACGGGGCCGCGCTGGGGATTCCGGTGCTGCTGGGCCAGTTTCCGGAGGGCGCCGTCGACCCGTCCTCCCCGGTCGGGCAGCTCGGGGCGGTCGCCCCGGCGCTGGCCGACGACATTCCGGTGGCGGCGCAGGTCGACGCGGCGATCCGGCGGCCGGTGGACTTCGGCGCGGTGACCGAGCTGACGACGTCCCACCCCGGCAAGGCACTGTTGCGGTTGAGGGCCGCCTGCTACGGCATTCTCGGGCTCGACGAGCCGACGCGCGAGCCCGCGGTGCTGGCCGTGCCCTCGCCGACCCCGGTCGAGCCCTATCCGAAGGATGGCGCGCTGGTCGTTCAGGCCGTCGTCGAGGGTCATGCCGTGCACGTCACCCGGTTGCCAGCGGCCGTCACGCTCGGCACCAAGTGGGAGCCGGCCGACTCGCACCTGGTCGCATTTGAGTCCTCTGTGGACACTCGTTGGGTCAACATGGCCGATGTGGTCATCGGTTCCGGCCGGCACCCGGGCGCGCGGGTGGTCGCCCGTGTCGACGGGAACGACTGCGTGGCCCACGTTCGCGACGCCGGCACGATCCGGCTGACCGGCCCGGATCCGACGGTGCTGGCCTCGGCCGCGCATGCCTGGCATCTCGCCGGCCGACCTCTGTCGGAGCTGCCCTCGGCGCGGGTGACCGTCAGCTGAGGTCGTCGACCCGTTGCCGGGCAACGGGTTCGCGCGGATGCTCCAACACGTGCAGGATGGCGTGGGCCTTGCGGGCCTGCTCCAACGCCGCGACCCGGTCGCCCGCCCGCTCGTACGCCTGGCTGAGCAGGCCGCGCACGACCGCTTCCTGGAACATGCGGCGCATCTCCACCATCACCGGCAGCGCCCGCCCGAGCTCGGCGGCGGCCTTGGCCGGCTCGCCGGCGCGCAGGAACGTCTCGCCGATGCTGGTCAGGACCCGGGCCTCGTTGTAACGGTCGCCGTTGTCCTGCATATGCTTGAGCGCCTCGCCGAGGCCGGCGAACGCCTCGTCGTAGCGGCCCAGCGCGGACAGGAAACGGGCCCGGTGGTGGCCGAGCAACGCGCGCTGCTGCGCTTGGCTGGCAAGGGGAATCGCCCGCTCGACACAGTCCAGCGCCGCCGCGTGCTCGCCAAGACCGTAGTGCGCCAACGCCAGGGACTCCAGGTCGGTGGCCAGGCCCTGGTGGTGATCGGCCGGCTCCACCGCGACCGCCGCGGCGAACTCCTCTTTGGCGGCGGCGAAATCGTCCAGCTCGTAGTGGCGGAACCCCAGCTGGCACCGCATCCGCGCCTCGGCCCGCGCATCGCCGCGCCGATGGGCCGCGCGGATCGCGACCTCGTTGACGGTCTTCCAGTCGGTGTAGAGCTTGCGGCCGAAGTGCAGGCCCCACAACGCTTCCGCCAGCGCCAGCACCGCGTCGTCCATTTCGGACTCGTACGCCGCGGTCGCCACCTGCACGAAGTTGGCCCGATCCGGCTCCAACAGGTCCATCGCCTGGGCCTCGTCACCCTCGAAGGCCGGCACGTCCCGATACCGCGGGCTCAGCCGCCACCGCCGCGCCGAGATCACTTTGTCCGCGGCGATCGCCCGATCCACGTACCACCACACCATGGCCTGAAGCGCCGCCAACTGCTCGGCCGCGCTGTCGGTGCGGTGCAGCTGCTGCAACGCGTGCCCATGGGCGAGCGAGTTGAAGGAGTAGCGGCCGCCGTGCGCGGCCCGCAGCAGGCCGGCGTCCTCCAGGGTGCCGAGCAGATCCTCGCCGTCGGGGTCCAGGGCCTCGGCCAGTTCCCCGGCGAAATCGGCGCCGGGATGCATGGCCAGCAGCCGGTACAGGCGCGCCGCCGCGGGCGGCAGACTCTGGTACGACACTTCGTAGATCGCCCTGCCTTCCCTGGCCAACAGCTTGATCACGGCACTGCTATCAGACAGTTTGCGCTCCGCCTGCTGTTCCGTCAGCCGCTTGTCGGCGATCACCCGACTGAGCACCCGCAACGCCTCCGGCAACCGGCCGCAGACCGCGATCAGCCGCTTGTTGCGCACACCCAGCAACGTGTAGGCGTCCTCGTCCTCGAACTCGCCCAGCGGCACGGACGGCAGCCCCAGCCCGCTCAGCGGCCGGTGGCTGGTGATCACGACCCGGCTCCGGCCGCCGGGCAGCAGCACCTCCGCCTGGGCCTCGGTCAGGGCGTCGTCCAGGAGCAGGGCCACCGGGTTGGCCTCGGTGAACGTGCGGAACAGCCCCACCTTGCCGGTCAGCGTGCGGGGGAGGTTGGATCCCTTGATGCCCAACAGGATCAGCAGATCCTCCAACACCAGCTCCGGATCGGTGGCGCCGAGCGTGGCGTGCAGCAGCCGGCCCTCCGCGCGATAGAGCAGCCGCCGGCCCAGCCAGGTCTTGCCCACGCCCGGCTCGCCGTGCAGCACGATTCCGGGGGCGTCGCCGTACAGCTGCACCTCGTCGGTCCGGTCGACCAGATCCGGCGCGGTGAACATGCGGGGGATCGGCCACTGCTCGCCCGTGTTCAGGTAGAGGTCGCGGCACTGGACCAGGTATTCGGCGCTGCCGCTGAACTCGTTGTGCACTCCCCCATTCACGACGATCTAGGCTACTCCCGGCGTCGGCTGCGTCACACCACCGGTGGTCGCCGTCCGTGCGCGGCCCGTGACCAGGCACGATAGGGGCCGTGGTGTACAAGCAGCTGGTCCGCAGAACGTTGTTCCGGTTCGGTGGGGGCGACCCCGAGGTGGCCCACGAACGCACGATGGGCGTGCTGCGGCGGGTCGCCGGGATGCCACCGGTGCTGTCGGCGCTGCGCGCCCGGTACGGCGTGGTCGCGCCGCGCACCGTGTTCGGCGTGCACTTCCCCAACCCGGTCGGGCTGGCCGCCGGCATGGACAAGGACGGCGTCGCCCTGCCGGCGTGGCCGGCCCTCGGGTTCGGCTTCGTCGAGGTCGGCACGGTCACCCGGCACGCCCAGCCCGGCAACGACCGGCCGCGCCTGTTCCGGCTGCCCGACAGCGAGGCCGTGATCAACCGGATGGGCTTCAACAACCGGGGGGCGCAAGCGCTTGCCGACCGGCTGGCCCGGCTCGGGCCGCTGAGTGTGCCGCTGGGCATCAGCCTGGGCAAGTCCAAGGTCACGCCGGTGGAGCGGGCCGTCGAGGACTACCGGCACTCGATGCGGGTGCTCGGCCCGCACGGCGACTACTTCGCCGTGAACATCAGCTCCCCCAACACCCCCGGCCTGC
Source organism: Kutzneria sp. NPDC052558 (assembly GCF_044547355.1). Lineage (NCBI taxonomy): Bacteria > Bacillati > Actinomycetota > Actinomycetes > Pseudonocardiales > Pseudonocardiaceae > Kutzneria > Kutzneria sp. NPDC052558. The sequence goes on along the minus strand of NZ_JBIUAG010000015.1, from coordinate 222,395 downwards.
GGTCGCTCCAGGACCGGGCCGCGCTCAACGAGCTGCTGGCCGGCGTGCAGGAGGAGAACGCCGGCAACCGGCCGCTGCTGGTCAAGATCGCCCCCGACCTGACCGACAGCGCCATCGGCGAGCTGCTGGAGGTCTGCGGCGAGCACGAGATCAGCGGCGTCATCGCCACCAACACCACCCTGAGCCGTGACGGCCTCAAGGCCGCCGACCAGGCCAAGGCCGCCCAGGCCGGCGGCCTGTCCGGACGTCCACTGGCCGCGCGGGCGCTGGAGGTGGTTCGGCTGGTGCACAAGGAAACCGGCGGCCGGCTGCCGGTCATCGGCGTCGGCGGCATCTTCGACCCGGACTCGGCCCAGCGCATGATCGACGCCGGCGCCGACCTCGTGCAGGTCTACACCGGCTTCATCTACGAGGGCCCCGGCCTCATCCGCCGCATCAACCGCTCCCTGCGCTGACCCCCTCGACGCTTGGAAGGGGGCTTTCCTGCACTCGGAGTGGAGGAAAGCCCCCTTCCAAGCGACAGGGGCTTGGCGTGTTGACGGGTGGGCGGGAGACGCGTGTGGCGCCTGCCCCGGGAGAGCCGGGCAGGCGCCACACGGGCTTGGCGCTACTGGATCAGATCAGGCCCAGGAAGAGCAGGCCGTTGGGCGTGCCCAGACCGGTGACGTTGTCGTAGCCACGGGTGGTCTGGATGGTCTGGTCCGGGTGGTTGAACGAGCGGACCGTGCGGTTGAAGCCGTTGCTGTCGTCGATGCCGTTGACGTAGTCGACACGGACCTCACCGGCGCCGGTGACCGGCTTGACGTCGCTCACCGCGGGGGTGTGCGACAGGGCCTTGTACAGCCACGGGTTGATGAACCCGTGCCGGCCGCCGAGCTGGTCGGCGACGGCCATCAGGCCGGCCAGCAGCGGGGAGGCGAGGCTGGTGCCGCCGATGCGGTACTCGCTGTACTTCACCGTGCCGTCGGGGAAGGTCTGGTGCAGGCCGATCAGCATGCCGGTGGTCGGGTCGGCGTCCATGGAGATGTCCGGCACGACACGGCCGCGGTTGTTGCCGGTCTGGTTCTGCTTGGCCAGCGCGTCCGGCACGACGCCCTTCTGGTAGTTCGGCTCCGGGAACAGCACCGAGGTGCCGCCGCCCGCGCCGTACAGCCACGCGCCCGGAGCGGCCGGGCTCCACGCGCCGGCGGTGAGCGTGGACTTGCCGGTGGACCAGCCGGTCTCCAGGTTCTTGCGGCCGTCCTTGCCGATGCCCAGGCTGGTGCCGCCGACGGCGGTCACCCACGGGCTGGAGGCGGAGAAGTCCGCGGCCGGGGCCGGCAGGCGGTGGCTCTCGTCGCCGTTGTCACCGGAGGAGAAGTACACGCCGATGCCCTCGGCCGCCGCCTGGATGGCGATGGACTCGAACGCCTGCACCTCGTCGGCCGGGATGTCCTCGCCGGTGTTGCCATACGAGTTGGAGACGATCTGGGCCAGGTTCTTGGACACGATCGTGTTCAGCGCCTTGTCCAGGCCCTCGTCGGAGCAGTCCGCGCCGCCAACGTAGAGGATCTTCGCGGCCGGGGCCATGGCGTGCACGGCCTCGACGTCCAGGCTCTGCTCGCCGTACCAGCCGGAGGCGTCGCACTGGTCGGGGTCCTCGGAGCCCGGCGTGGGCGGGAAGACGATCTGGCTGTACTGGCTCTTGGTCAGCGGGTGCGACGGGTCGTGGCGCTTGGCGTACTCGGCCGCGTCCTCGTACAGCGTCGGCGAGGCGAAGGCGTCCACGATCGCCACGGTCACGCCGCGCCCGTCGAAGCCGGCGCGGGCGGCCAGGTCGAGCTGGCTGGCCGAACGCAGCTGGGACGGGGTGTAGCCGCAGACCGCGTACGGCAGCTGCTTGCCGGCGTAGGCCGGGTCGGTGGTGTCGACCTTCTGGCCGAAGTAGTCCGAGCACGGGCCGGCGTTGACGAAGGCGGCCGGCGGCGGGGCCACCGCCGGGGACGTCGTCTTGGGCTGCGCCACCGCGTCGGGCGTGGCGTCGCCGGCCGCGCCGACGCTGGCCGGCTTGAGCAGGGAGACGGCCTGGTCGATGTTGATCACACCGGAGACGTACGGCGCGACGCTGGCCGGGACCGACAGGTTGCGGTCCTGGGAGCGCAGGGTCTGGCCCTTCACCCGGTACTCGCCCAGGGTGACGCCGAACGCCTTCTGCACCTGGTCGACGGAGCCGGTGGCCTCGACGTAGGCGTTGTTGGCGGGCGCCTCACCGGCGGCGAAGCCGGCGGCGGTGAGCCAGTCGCGCACCGCGGTGACCGCGCCCGCGGTCGGCGCGAAGCGGGTGCGCACCTGGTCGGTGCTGAGGAACTTGCGGTACGACGGGCTGCTCGGGTCGGACACGGCGTTGGCCGCGGCCTCGAGGCCGGCCTGGTCGGCCAGCTTGAGGTACACCCGGAAGGTCAGCTTCTTCGCCGTGTCGACATTGCCGACCTTGGCGTTCGGACTGGCCCAGGTCGGGTGCGAGTCCGGAATGGCGGACTGGCCGGCCGCGGCGGCGGACGGCACGAGGCTGGCCATGCCAGCCCCGGTCATCGCCAGCGCGAGCAGCAGCGCAGGTGTTCTTCGCACGAAATCGGCCCCTTCTGAAGTCCCCGTGACAAACCAGTCACGGAGGTAGATTTCAGCCCCCGACCGAGAAAGGGTCCCGCAGCCCTCCCCTTCGGGTAGCAGGAAGGCTAACCCTGAGCAGAAGCTGAGGAAACAGGCAGATTTTCAATGTGATGCGGGTTTTTAACAGAACCGATCACACCCGGCGGCGGGCCGCGTGCAGCGTTCGGAGCAGGGGATGTCCTACCACGATCAGCAGTGAGCCCCAGGCGATCCCGCCCAGCGCCACGCCGCCGATCGACATCGTGAGGTTGCCGACGCCGGCCACCAGGGCGGCCCCCGCGATCATCAGATTGACCGGGTTGAGCAGGTCGACGCGATTGTCCACCCAGATCCGCACGCCGACCAACGCGATCAGTCCGTACAACAGCAACATCGCGCCGCCGAGAACTCCGGTGGGCATCGTGTTGAGCAGCGTGCCGAATTTCGGGCAGAAAGACAGCCCGATCGCGCACACGGCGGCCACCGCGTAGGCGGCGGTCGAGTAGACCTTGGTGGCGGTCATCACGCCGATGTTCTCGGCGTACGTCGTGGTGCCCGATCCGCCGCCGACGCCGGCCAGCGCGGTCGACAGGCCGTTGGCGATCAGCGCGTCGCCGACGTTGCCGTCGAGGTTGCGGCCGGTGACCGAGGCGACCGCCTTGACGTGGCCTACGTTCTCCGCGACCAGCACCACCACGACCGGCAGCACCGTGAGCACCACGTTGGGCCGCAGTTCCGGCGCGGTCAGCTGGGGGAAGCCGAACCAGGCGGCGTTGGCCAGGTCGTTGAGACGGTCCGAGTCGATGCCGCCGAACAGCGCCGCGGCCAGCCAGCCCGACAGCATGCCGACCAGCACCGAGGCCCGGGAGAGCAGGCCACGCCCGAGGATCCCGCAGAGCAGGATCACGGCCAGCGTGAACACCGCCAGCCCGGGCTGGGCCTCGAAGTTGCGGGTCGCCGTCGGGGCGAGGTTGAGGCCGATCAGCATCACCACCGCGCCGGTGACCACCGGCGGCATCAGCGACTCCAGCAGCCGCACGCCCAGCGCCTTGACCGCGATGCCGACGAACACCAGCAGCACGCCCACCGCGAGCACGCCGCCCAGCTGCGCCGGCAGGCCCTCCAGCCGGGAGGCGGTCAGCGGCGAGATGAAGGCGAAGGACGAGCCCAGGTAGCTGGGGATCCGGTTGCGGGTGACCAGCAGGAACAGCAGCGTGCCGAGGCCGGAGAACAGCAGCGTGGTGGCGACCGGGAAGCCCGTGCTGGCCGGGACCAGGACGGTGGCGCCGAACATGGCGGCGACGTGCTGGAGGCCGAACCCGACGGTCAGCGGCCAGCTCAGCCGCTCGTCGGGGGCCACCACCTCGCCGTCCGTCACGCGGCGGCCGTCGCCGTGCACGGTCCACAACGCCACGTCCGACCTCCCCGAAGGTCCGGCTGGCCCGCGAGGGCCCGGCTCCACTGGCTCGTCCGATCCTGCCACGCCGGGTAGCGGTCTCGGCTAGATAACAAAGTGATAATCACACGGATGCTCGAAGAATCTCCACCGACCCCCACGCTGCGCCGCCGAACTTGTCACCCAGAGTCACGGATCGCGAGAAAGTGGCGGCGACACGCCCGAACAGCGCAATGGTTCGCCCCTGGTCGGCGGAGAGGATTCGGGCAACCCGGACTGCCCGGCCCGGGTTCGCCGAGGCCGCCCCGCTGTCCCGCCCGGGCGATCAGCCCCTCCGACCCGGTGTCATGAAGGGCCCCTTACTGACGTTGAACGAGAGGAAAGGTCCCTTCACAACACCCAACAGGCCGGGTCAGGACAGGGAGTCGGGGCCGGCGAGTTCGCGCAGGGCCGAAGCGAGGCCGGAGAGGCGGTCGCTGGCGTCGAGCAGGGCGGCGTCGGGCGATGCGGCACTGCTGGCGATGACGGCCTGGCCGGCGGTGCCGATGAGGGCGACGTAGCCGTCGATGCCCTCGGTGAGGCGGCGCCGGAGTTCGGCGATGCCCTGGTCGAGGGGGCCGCACTGGGAAGGGGGCGCGATGGCTCGGGCCCGTTCCACCGCGGACAGCTGGGCGGCGACGGCGCGTAACGCGGTGGCGGCCTCGGTGGCGGACTCCTGGGCATGGGCCAGGGACTCGGCCGGCAACGGGGCCAGCCCGCCGGGACGCGGCGTGCCGAGCTGGACCAGCAGCTCGGCCAGGCTGGCCTCGGCCTCGGCCAGCCGGCGCATGGGCTCCCGGGCGGCGGACCCGGCCGGGGGCAGCCGGACCGGCGGCGGCAGGGCCGGGGGCAGCGGCTGGCGGTTCAGCGTGATCAGCTTCCGCACGGAGCCGGTGGTGCAGTAGGCGAACACCGCGGTCACGATCAACGCGGTGACGCCGGTGAAGCTCAGCAGCTGGGCGTGCTCGACGCCGATCCACAGCCCGCCGAGCGCGGTGCCTCCGCTCCACGCGGCGGTGGCGCGCCTGGCCCGGCGACGACGGCGCAGCAGCTTGGCGCGGGGGTCGCGCCAGCCGTGCACCTTGGTCCGGACGGTGTCGGCGACCGGACCGCGCAGTTGTTCGCTCACGGACTGGCCGAGCTTGATCAGCTCCCCCAGGTCACGCCTGCGCGGTCCGGCCGCCATCGTCCTACTCCCCCGTGATCAAGCTCAGGACTGCTTCTCCTGCGCCACCCGCTGCGCGATCTCGGCCTGGATGTTCGCGGCCGGGCTGGCCGCGGCCGGGGCGCCGCTGGTGACCTCGCCGGCCACCGAGCCGCCGCGCAGCGAGGCGCGGATCTGCTCCAGCCGGGCGTTGCCGGCCATCTCGGTGGTGGACGCCTGGACCTCGAGCATGCGGCCCTGCACCGAGTTGCTGGCCAGCTCGGCCGAGCCCAGCGCGGTGGAGTACCGCTTCTCGATCTTGTCCCGGACCTCGTCCAGCGAGGGCACGTTGCCGGGGGCGGCCAGCTCGCTCATCTGGTTGAGCGACTTGGACACCTGCTCCTGCATCTTGGCCTGCTCCAGCTGGCTGAGCAGCTTGGTGCGCTCGGCCAGCTTCTGCTGGAGCATCATCGAGTTGCGCTCGACGGCCGTCTTGGCCTGCGACGCGGCCTGCAGGGCCTGGTCGTGCAGGGTCTTGAGGTCCTCGATGTTCTGCTCGGCGGTCACCAGCTGGGTGGCGAACGACTGGGCGGCCTGCTCGAACTGGGTCGCCTTGGCCTCGTCGCCCTTGGCCCGGGACTCATCGGCCAGCACCAGCGACTGCCGGGCCGACGCCTGGAGCTTCTCCACCTCGCCCAGCTGCCGGTTCAGCTTCATCTCCAGCTGCCGCTGGTTGCCGATCACCGCGGCGGCCTGCTGGGACAGCGCCTGGTGCTGCTTCTGAGCCTCCTCGATGGCCTGTTGGATCTGCACCTTCGGATCGGCGTTCTCGTCAATCTTGGCGGAGAACGCCGCCATCAGGTACTTCCAAGCCTTCACGAAAGGGTTGGCCATCTCCTCCGCCTGCCTTCTGCTAACTCCTGGATGTGCGAGAACGCCGCGACCAGGCCAACGAGCCGGTGGCGGTGCGGGTTCCATCGTGTCAGGTGAGCTGGGCCGCTACCACCGACACCACCGAATATCAGGGTCGCCCCTGAGCGGTAAGGTCCGGCAGCTGGGCCGCCAGCACCCGGACCTCGGCCAGGTTGGCCCGCAGTTCGACCAGCTCACGGGCCCGGACCGGGTCGGCCGGGTGGTCCGAATCACGAACTCGTTCCAACCCGGTGACACACGCGTGCGCGCGTGTCGTCAGGGCGTCCCTGGTGGCCCTGAGTCGCGCCACGGTAGCGAGACGATCACTCACCGCACGGTGGGCGGCGCTCAGCTCGGGACCGCCGGCCGCGTCAACGGCCAGCCGGGCGGCCAACTGGTCCCGGGTCCGGCGCAGCCTGGCGGCGGGCAACGCCGCCAGCGCGCGATCGATCGTCTGGATCTCGGTCGCTGCGGCGCGCAGCTCGGCCAGCACGCGCTCGGCGTCGTCACCACATGGACGGTCGGCCAGCTGGCCGACCACGAGTTCGGCGCGCGCCACCCACGGGACGTCGTGCGGGCGTTCCCGGATCGGCCGGCCCGTCCGGGCGACGGGCCTGCGCCTGGTCAGCACCAGCAGCGATCCGGCGGCGGCCACCAGCAGCAGGAGCACCGCCAGCAGCGCCACCAGCTCGAATTCGTCCAGGGTGGAGCGCCTCCTCCCGTACCTACGCGGCGACCACGACCTCTCCCCGCGGCGGGGCGAGGGTGGGCAGTCGGTGCGTGAGCGCCGGCTGGAGTCGGATGTCGCTGAGCTGGTCGCCGACCGACTCGCCGAGCAGCCGGCCGCCCTCGTAGGGGGCGCCCGCCGTCTCACGCGGCTTGGCGGCGTCCTGCGCGGTGGGCGCGTTCGCGACCGCGGCCAGCGCGCTCATGTCGGAGGCGACTGTGTGCAGCAGATCGGCCATGGGCAGGTCCAGCGCGTCGCAGATGGCCGCCAGCAGCTCGCTGGAGGCTTCCTTGCGGCCGCGTTCCACCTCGGACAGGTAGCCCAGGCTGACCCGTGCGGAGCGGGACACCTCACGCAGCGTGCGGTGTTGAGTGGTGCGAGTGTGGCGAAGCCGATCACCGATCGCCTCGCGAAGCAGCACTGTCATCGCGCGCCTCCTTCCAGCCGGGCCCGTACCGACCACGTTACCCAGACGGCACCCCCGGTGGCACCGACTTCTCGCCTCGTACGCCCAAGGCGAACGAGTGAATCAACCCGGATGTTCCCCGGCCGCCGGTGACCAGGCAAGATCCCCGACAGGGCTTTGACCTGGGCTTGAGTGGCTCCAGAAGAGCATCCTCCCGATCTTGGAACGCGTCGCGGCCGGCTTGGGTTCACCACTCCATCGAGCGGCTTGCCACACTTTGGGACGGCCGATAGGGGCACGTTTGGCTACCCGCGGTTCACCCCAGATGGTGACGCAGCAGCTCCAGCGCCGCGGTCACGCTGCCCGAACGGACCTCGTTCCGGCTCCCGGCCAGGCTCAGCCGGCGCACCTGGGACCCGGTCGGGCCGGCCACCGCCACGTACACCGTGCCCGGCTCGACGCCGTCCTGCGGATCCGGCCCGGCGACGCCGGTCAGACCCAGGCCCCAAGTCGCCGCGCAGCGCTCCCGCGCCCCGGCGGCGAGCTGGGCGGCCACGTCCGGGTGCACCGCCCCGTGCTCGGCCAGCAGCGCCTCGTCCACGCCGGCGAGCTTGGCCTTCAGCTCGGTGGCGTACACGATCAGGCCGCCCCGCAGCACCGAACTTGCCCCCGGCACCGAGGCCAGCTCCGCCGCCACCAGACCAGCCGTCAGCGACTCCGCCGTCGCCACCGTCTGCCGCAACTCGCGCAGCCGGGCCACCAGGTCCGCCGTCACGGCGCTCCCGCGACCGAGCGGCGGCCCACCGCCCGCAGCCGGAAGGCCCTGACCACGTAGTCCACGCCGGTCACCACGGTGAGCAGCAGGGCGACGCCCATCGTCACCCAGCGCACGAACAGCAGCCACGGCGGCAGCGGCAGCAGGTAGAAGCCGATCGCCACGATCTGCATCAGCGTCTTGGCCTTGCCGCCACGGCTGGCCGGGATCACGCCGTGCCGGATCACCCAGAACCGGAGCAGGGTCACGCCCAGCTCGCGGACGGCGATCACGATCGTCACCCACCACGGCAGGTCGCCCAGGATCGACAGCCCGACCAGGGCCGAGCCGGTGAGCGCCTTGTCGGCGATCGGGTCGGCGATCTTGCCGAAGTCGGTGACCAGGCCGTGCTTGCGGGCCAGGTCGCCGTCGATGCGGTCGGTGATCGAGGCGATCACGAACAGGCCGAACGCCACCATCCGCCACAGCAGGTCCGCGCCGCCGCCGGTGAACAGCGCCAGCAGGAAGAACGGCACGATGACCAGCCGCGACACCGTCAACACGTTGGCGATGTTGAACAGCGGCACGGCTCTCGGCTCCTCGGCCCCCGAGGAGCTCATCGTGGCAGCACTTCGATCGGGCGAACGATGAGGTCCACCCCCTCGCTGTCGATGACCTCGGCACGGACCAGGTCGCCGACCTTCAGGCCTTCGGCCTCGACGACCACGCACTCGCCGTCGACCTCGGGCGCCTGGTGGGCGGCCCGGCCGACGCAGTCGCTGTCCTCATCCTCCTCGTGCTCGACCAGCACCACCACCTGCTGGCCGATCCGGTCCTCGGCCCGCTGCGCGGTCAGCTCCTCGACCAGCGCCGAGAACCGGGCCACCCGCTCGGCCACGGTGTCCGCGTCCAGCTTGCCGTCCAGGGTGAGGGCCTCGGTGCCGTCCTCGTCCGAGTAGCCGAACACGCCCACCGCGTCCAGCCGGCCCTCGGTCAGGAAGCGCTCCAGCTCCTTGAGGTCGTCCTCGGTCTCGCCGGGGAAGCCCACGATCACGTTGGTGCGGATGCCGGCGTTCGGGCTCAGCTCGCGGATCTGCTCGATCAGGGCCAGGAAGGAGTCGGTGGAGCCGAAGCGGCGCATCCGGCGCAGCACGGCCTCGCTGGAGTGCTGGAAGGACAGGTCGAAGTAGTCGGCCACGCCCGGCGTCGTCGCGATCGCCTTGACCAGGCCCGGGCGGGTCTCGGCCGGCTGCAGGTAGGAGACCCGGACCCGGTCGATGCCCGGCACCTGGGCCAGCTGCGGGATCAGCGTCTCCAGCGCCCGGACGTCGCCGAGGTCCTTGCCGTACGAGGTGGAGTTCTCGCTCACCAGGAACAGCTCGCGGACGCCCTGGGTGGCCAGCCACGCCGCCTCGCCCAGGATCTCCTCCGGGGAGCGGGACACGAAGGCGCCGCGGAAGCTCGGGATCGCGCAGAACGAGCAGCGGCGGTCGCAGCCCGAGGCGATCTTCAGCGGGGCCACCGGCGCGTTGTCCAGGCGGGTGCGCAGCACCTGCGGACCCCAGGCCGTGCCATGACCCGGCAGCGCCACCTCCGGGGCCTTCTGCGGCCGCTGCACCGGGCTGATCGGCAGCAGCGTGCGCCGGTCCACCGGCTTGTGCGAGTCCAGTTTGCGGCCGGCCAGCACGTCGTCCAGCCGCTCGCCCAGGGTCGGGTAGTGGTCGAAGCCCAGCACCGCGTCGGCCTCGGGCAGGCTCTCGGCCAGCTCCGCGCCGTAGCGCTCGGCCAGGCAGCCCACCGCCACCACCTTCGCCCCGGAGTCCGAGGCCGCCAGCAGCGTGTCCACCGAGTCCTTCTTGGCCGACTCCACGAAGCCGCAGGTGTTGACCAGCACGACGTCCGCGCCGCCCTCGTCCGGGTCGACCAGCTGCCAGCCGTCGGCCGTCAGCCGCCCGGCCATCTCCTCGGAGTCGACCTCATTACGGGCGCAACCGAGGGTGAGCAGGGCGACACGGCGGGACGTGGAGGGGGAAGACACGTGCTCAAGGGTATCTGGCTTCACGCGCACTTCAGTCCGGGAGGACCTGCCGGACCAGTTTCCACACTCCCGTGGACGGGTTCCGATCATGGTCCCGCCCGGTCGGGTCCAGCCGCTCGCCGCGTCGCGTCGCGTCCGCCACCCCCGGCTCGTACTGCGCGAACTCGACGCGGCACTTGTCGTAGCCGGGCACGTGTTTGATCAACTTGGGTCGCAGGTCCCGATAGCTGGGGCTGGCGACCCGGTGCTCCGTGAAATGCAGCAGAAGCCACAGCTCGAAGCACGGGTTCGACACCGCCAGCCGCACCCCCAGCTCGTCGGCCAGCCGGGCGGCCTTGGCGATGTCGAACTCGTCGGTGTCCACGACGCACCACACCTCGTCGTAGTCGCCGCCGACGCGTTGCGCATGACGGACGAGTTGATCGGGCGCGACCCCTTTGGCGATCACCCTCACCCGGACGGTCGGATCCCGTCGAGACCTCCGCAACCCGTCGAAATAATCCAGCTCGGTCCGGGTGCCACCACACACGATCAGGATCTCGCGGTGCAGCCGAAGCGAGACGTTGCCGTCCCTGGCTGTGTCACGACGCACGGCGGCTCGGCGCTGCGTCGGCGAACTGCCACTCGTTCATGTCCGGCACACCGTCGTAACTGCCGAAAAGGTAGCGTTTCTGCATGCTCTCCCCCTTGCGGGGACGGAATTCCGCCAGTGCGGAGAGCCGGCTCGCCCCGTCGATTCCCTTTTCCACGAACCACACCTGGTCGCGTCGGAGCACTTCCTCCCCCGGCTCGACGCCGAGCAACGGGGAACCAAGCAGTGCGGCGTCGTGCGTGATCAGCACGAGCTGCGCCCGACGGGGGTTGGTCTCCGGCTTCTGGAACAGCCGGACCACCTGCGCCGTCAGCAGCGGGTGCAGGTTGGTGTCGACCTCGTCCAGGACCAGTGTCTGCCCCCCGTCCAGCGCGTCGAGCAGGGCGGGGACGAGGTGGACCCAGTCCCTGGTCCCACCCGACTGCTCATCGAACGACAGCGGCTGAGACCACTTCGAGTGCGTGAACCACAACTCCTGGCCGGCGGCTGGAACCGGGTGGCCTTCACGCTCTATCAGGTCACGCAGACGGGCCTCGGCCGGAGACAGCGGCTTCACCTCGATGCCGACGATGCCCAGGTCCGCGTGGCGAACCAGATCGACAACGCGATCCCGCCCAGCCGGATCCTGAAGCATCTGCTTGATGCGGGCCAGGTCCCGCCGCCGCACGTCGCGGGACTGGAAGGCCAGCTTGTCCGTCAGGAAGCGGTGGGCCGGCGCGACCTGCGCGACGTTGGACTGCGCGGCCACGCTCAGGAAGAGGGCGTTGGGCCGCACGAGGGCCTTGAGCACCTCGAGCTTGGCCCGCAGATCGCCGACCGTGGTGCCGACCTTGATGCCGCCGTCCTCACGCTCGAAGACGACCCGCTTGCGCTTCTCCGGGTAGCTGTAGAGCCATTCCTCCCGCACGACCCGGTCGTCCACGACGAAGCCGTACGTGTGGCGCACGCCCTCGGCGATGAACTCCGCGACGAACCCCGACGGCTGCTCAGCCGCCTTCGGGTCGAGCTTGAACGGCCGGCGCGGCACGCGGCCATCCGGCCGCCAGCGGCCGAAGGAGTCGCGCACCGCCGACGACATGAACTCCAGCGCGCCGAACAGGTTCGACTTGCCCGACGCGTTCGCGCCGTAGACCGCCGCGACGGGGACCGCCGGCTCGTCCCCGTAGACCGGCGTCAACTGCAACTCCTGCTCGTCCCGGATCGACCGGTGGTTGACCACCCGAAAGCCCAAAAGCATCTCTGACACCTCCCTGAAGAAAGCTTCAGGTCGTTTTGCGCAGACAATCCGCGCGAACTGGCTCGAAGCCTAGCAGATGGGCTGGTCAGGGCTCCTCCGACTTGATGCCGACCGAGAGGGCCGCCGAAATGTCGACATCTCGACACGGCGATGGCGGGCCCCGCGACCGGGGCCCGCCATCGACAGGGGTGTCGGGTCAGCCGACCGACTGGACGATGACCGAGGAGCGGCCGACGACGGCGCCGTCGGCGAGGACCAGGGTCAGCTCACCGCGGAGCACCCGGCCGGCGCCGGGCTGTGCGCCGGCGGTGACGGCGCCGGTGACGGTCCAGGAGCTGCCGGACGGACGGGCGGTGGTGGTGTCGTTGACGGTGACCGCGCCGAGCGACGGGGCGACGTAGGTGTCGCTGTAGTCGTAGGCGGTGGAGCCGGCCGGCACGGCATAGCCGTCGATCTCCACCCGCCAGAGCCCGGCGGCGGGGTTGGCGATGGTGACCTGTTCCTCGGCGGTGGAGCCGCCGCTGGTGCCGGCCTGCACACACGAGCCGCCGGTGCAGTCGTAGACGATCATGTCGATGTCGGCCCCGCGGTCGGCGGGGTTGCCGGTGCGGGCGGTGAACGAGGTGGCGCCGGCCGGCACGGTCACGTCGAACGTCTGCACGGCGCCGTTGGCGATGGTCGGCCGGGTCACGGCCGAGCTGCCGAGCGGACCGCCGGTGAGGCGGCCGGTGATGGCGGCGAGCTGGTTGGACACGCTGTAGCTGCGCGCCACCGGGCTGCCCAGCGGGGCCGACGCGATGGTGTCGGCCTCCGGGCTGATCTTGGTGCCGATCAGCGAGGTGGTCAGCGTGAACGGGATGACGGCGGCGTCGGAGGTGCGCCGCGCCTCGACGGCGATCTCCCACACGCCCGGCATCGGGTTGACGACCGTGCGGCTGGTCGGCGTGCCGCCGGCGCACCCGGCACCCGCGTCGGGCAGGTAGCAGCTGGTGGAGGCGTTGGAGTCCAGCGGAACGCCGGTCGGGTCGTTGCGCAGGAACCGGACCTGCCCGGTGCTCGCGGCCAGGTCGACCTTGAGCGCGGAGGCGCCGGCCGGCACCCGGACGAACACGCTGGTGCTCTCGTTGCGGCTGGCGTTGGCCTGGTGGCTCAACGAATAGCCGTTGGCGGCGGTGAAGTCGTTGACCGCGATCACGGTGTTCAGGGTGAGCAGCGTGGTGCCGCCGACCTTGAGCAGCGCCGAGTGCACGCCCTCGCCGCGCGGATCAATCTTGACGTCGAAGGCCACCGGCTTGTTCAGCGGCAGCACCACGGAGCCGGCGGAGCGGAAGGTGCCGTCGTTGCCGGTCCACTGCACGTCGTAGCGGGTGTTCCGGTTGGGGCCGGAGGTCCGGGTCAGCGTGTAGGTGCGGGTGTAGGACTTGCCGGCGGTGACGCCCTCGCGGTCGTAGATGCCGACGCCCTGGCCCGGGGTCTTGAGCTGCCCGGCGAGCACGGTGTTGACCGGCACGGTCGCGGTCACCGACACCGGGGAGACGTTGTCCTGCAAGCGGTGGAAGGCAGCGGAGACGTCCAGCAGGCCGGCGCCCTGCTCGTACGCGCCGACGCCGGGCACGAACTTCGCGGTGGACTTGATCGCCTCGCGCAGCGCGGCGACCGGCGGCCGCTGCCCGTGGTGGGTGGCCTTGTACGCGCTGATCAGCAGGGCCGCCGCGCCGGCGGCCTGCGGGGCGGCCATCGAGGTGCCGTTGAACATGGCGTACCCGTTGGGCAGCGGGAAGGTGCCGGCGACCGGGCCGCCCGGCTGCCAGCCGGGGATGGTGGAGATGGCCGATCCGGGGGCGACGATGTCCGGCTTGAAGCCGCCGTTCTCGGCCGGGCCGCGGGAGGAGAACGGGTGCAGGCCCTGCTTGGCCGCGGTCACCGAGCCGTAGTTGGACAGCCAGGTGGCGTCGGTGATGTAGGAGCCGACGCTGATCGCGTCGGTGGCCACCGACGGGTCGCCGACGGTGTTGGCGCCGGCGCCGCTGTTGCCGGCGGAGATGAAGACCTGCACGTTGTACTGGGCGATGGTCCGGTTGTAGAGGTCGGCGCGGGCGTTGTTGCCGTCGTTGAGGGCCGGCAGGCCGCCGATGGAGATGTTGATCGCGTCGGCGCCGTTGCGGGCGGCGTAGAGCAGGCCGTCGATCAGGCCGCTGGCGGTGCAGGACGAGCTGGTCAGGCACACCTTGACCGCCATCAGCTTGGCCCCGGGGGCCGCGCCGGCCATCTTGCCGCCGAACAGCGAGTTGCCGGCGACGATGCCGGAGACGTGGGTGCCGTGGGCCGCGCCGGCGATGCCGATGTTGACCAGGGCGGTGCCGCCGTTGTCGTAGATCGAGCGGTCGGTCTGCACCACGAAGGGCACCGGGCCCAGGTGGCCGACCTGCTGGGCGACCTTGTAGTCGATCATCGGGGCGTTGTTGGTGAAGTCACCGTCCCCGTCGACGTCGACGCGGACCTCCTTGGTGGTCACGTCCTGGAGCACGCCGAAGGAGTCGGTCTTGTCGCCGTCCCGGTTGAGGTCGCCGGCCAGCTCGCCGCCGCGCAGGTCGCCGGCGGTCTCGGCCAGCGTGCCGACGGTGTACGGACCGCCGGTGGCCGGCGCGGTCCAGGTGCGGCCGCCGGCGGTGAACTTGCCGGTGTAGCGGGTCTTGGACATCGCGACCCAGGTGCCGTCGCCGGAGTCGGTGGAGTTGGCGTTGTACCAGTCGACGATCTTGCGCTCGCCGGTCGTGGTCTTGGCCAGGGCCGGGGTGTCCAGGTCGATGCCGGAGTCGAGGATCGCGACAGTGGCGCCGCGGCCGTCCCACTTGGGCACCTGCTGCGCGAACTGGGCCGCGCCGGTGTCCCCGGTCGGCAGGTACGGGTTGACCCGCGGCGTGTCCTTGCCCGGGGCCTTCTGCGGCAGCGGCGCGCTCGTGCCCTCCGGCCGCGGGTCGTCCTGCTTGATCAGGCCGTCCACGTCCACGGACTTCACGGCGCCGAGCTCGGCCGCCTTCTCGGCCTTGCCCCGGGGGACCTCGACCTTGATGTAGTCCACGTCCTTGGCGGCGGTCTGCACCACGCCGCCGAGGTCGCGCAGCTGCTGGGCCGCCTGGTCGGTGCGGCCCGGCTCGGCCGCGACCACCAGCGTCACGGTCGGCTTGCCGGCGCGCTCCGCCTCGGCGAGCAGCTCCCGGTCCTGCTTGTCCAGCTGTTTGGCCGAGCCCGGCGGGGTGGGGGCGGCCGCGGCGCTGGCAGCAGGGGTGGCCAACGCGAAGGCGCTCGCACCGAGCACGCCGGCCAGCGCGATGGCGCCGGCCCGACGTCTGAGGTGTGCGGTCACGGGGGAATCCCTTTCCTGGGGGACAAACGCCCCAGAAGCACACCTTTCGCGACAGGCCCCCACAATCGGACATAAGGCGCATCTTCCGCCGATCGTCGTGAACCGGTCGGCCGAATGGTCGCCTCGGCCGGCCCGTTCGATGTCATGAAGGGCCCCTTCCTGACGTTGAACGTCAGGAAGGGGCCCTTCATGACATTCCTCAGCCCGGCAGGTCGACGGCGTGCAGCGTCTGCAACTCCTCGTCGGCCAGGTTGTCGAGGTCGACGTCGGGCCCGGCCAGCCGCACGGCCTGGCGCGCCACGGTGCGTTCCAGCAGGCCCCGCGCGGAGCGGCCGTTGGCGAAGCCGACGCCCCGGTCGATGGCGGCGACGGCGGCCGGCAGGGCGGCGCGAAGGTCGTCGGAGAGCAGGTAGCTCTGGCTGCTGGCCATGACCTCGAAGATGCCGACCAGTTCCTCGTCGGTGTAGTCGGGGAACTCGACGGTGGCCCCGAACCGGGACCGCAGGCCGGAGTTGGCGTCCAGGAAGCGGTCCATGTCGGCGGGATAGCCGGCCGCGATCACCAGCAGGTCGTCGCGGTGGTTCTCCATCTGCACGAGGATCTCGGCGATGGCCTCGGGACCGTAGTCGTGCTCGCCGCCGCCGGCCAGGGTGTACGCCTCGTCGATGAACAGCACGCCGCCGATGGCCTGCTCGCACACGGCCCGGGTCTTGGCGGCGGTCTGGCCGAGGTACTCGGCGATCAGGTCGGGGCGGCCGGTCTCCACGAGATGCCCGGACGACAGCACGCCCAACTCCCGGAACAGCTGGGCGATCAGCCGGGCCACGGTGGTCTTGGCGGTGCCTGGATTGCCGGTGAACACCAGATGCCGGCTGCGGGCGGCGACCTTGAGCCCGGCCGAGCGGCGGCGGGCGTCGACCCGCGTCTCGGCGACGAGCGTGCGCACCTGCTCCTTCACCGGGGCGAGGCCGATCATGCCGTCCAACTCGGCCAGCAGGTCGGCCAGGCTGCGCCGCCGACCGCCGTCGCCCTGCTGCACGCCGCTGTCCTCGGGGGCCGGCAAGTCGTCGGCCACCAACATGTTCAGCGCCGACGCGTCGACGTCGCCGGCGGCCGCGAGCCGTCCGGACTGCTTGGTGATGGCGGCTTCCAACAGCTGCCGCGCCGACCGGCCATTGGCGAAGCCGCGGCCGCGCGGGATACGGGTGATCCGCTGCGGCAGCGCGGCGACGAGGTCCTCGGCCAGCCGATAGCCCTGGCCGGTCGCCATCGCCTGGAAGATCCGGGCCAGCTCGTCGTTGCTGTAGTCGGGGAACTCGACGCGGTTGGCGAACCGGGACCGCAGGCCGGGGTTGGCCGCCATGAACTCGTCCATCTCCTGGGGATAGCCGGCGGCGATGACGATCAGGTCGTCCCGGTGGTTCTCCATCTGCACCAACAGTTCCGCCACCGCCTCCGCCGCGAAGTCCTGCTCCCCCTTGCCGACCAGCGTGTACGCCTCGTCGATGAACAGGATGCCGCCGATCGCGCTCTCGCACACGGCCCGGGTCTTCGGCGCGGTCTGGCCGATGTGCTCGGCGACCAGATCGGACCGCTGCGCCTCCACCACATGCCCGCCGCTGACCACGCCGAGCTCCCGGTAGATCTGCGCGATCAGCCGGGCCACGGTGGTCTTGGCCGTGCCGGGATTGCCGGTGAACACCAGATGCCGGCTGCGTTCCCCAGTTTTCATGCCGGCCGCGCGGCGCTTGGCGTCGATGTCCATCTCGGCGACCATCGCCTTCACCCGCTGCTTCACGGGCTCCAGGCCGATCATGCCGTCCAATTCGGACAGCAGCTCCGGCAGCGTCCGGCGCCGACCGCCACTTCCCTGCGCCACACCGGCTTCGTCGGGCGCGGGCAGGTCGGCGGCGGTCAGCGCGTTGAGCGTCGCCGCGTCGGCCCGACCGATCCCGGCCAGCCGCGCCGACTGCTGGGTGAGCGTCGCCTCCAGCAGCTGCCGCGCCGACCGGCCGTTGGCGAAACCCCGGCCGCGCGGGATGAGCCGGATCCGGTCCGGCAGCGCCGCGACCAGGTCGTCGGAGGTGGTGTAGCCCTGGCCGTGGGCCATCGCGAGAAAGATCCTGGCCAGTTCCTCGTTGCTGTAGTCCGGGAACTCCACCCGGTTGGCGAAGCGCGAGCGCAGGCCCGGGTTGGTCTCCATGAACTCGTCCATCAGCTTCGGGTAGCCGGCGACGATCACGATCATGTCGGCGCGGTGGTTCTCCATCTGCACCAACAGTTCCGCCACGGCCTCGGCCCCGAAATCGCCCTGGTCGCCGGTCAGCGTGTACGCCTCGTCGACGAACAGGATGCCGCCCAGCGCGTCCTCGCAGACCGCCCGCGTCTTGGGCGCGGTGGCCCCGATGTGCTCGGCGACCAGATCGGACCGCTGCGCCTCGATCACGTGCCCCGAAGTGACGACGCCGAGCTCCCGGTAGATCTCGCCGATCAGCCGGGCCACGGTGGTCTTGGCGGTGCCGGGATTGCCGGTGAAGACCAGATGCCGGCTGCGCGGCGACACCGGCAGCCCCTGGGCCCGGCGCTGCCGGTCGACGTCCATCTCGGCGACCATCGCGCGGACCCGGCGCTTCACCGGCTCCAGGCCGATCATACCGTCCAATTCGGACAGCAGGTCGGGCAGGCCGCGCTGCGCCCCGCCATCGCCCATCCGGATGCCGATGTCCCCGGGGGCCGGAATGTCGTTGGCCAGCAACATGTTCAACGACGCGACGTCAGAGTTCGGGTCGGCCGCCAGCCGTGCCGACTGGCGGCTGATGGTCGCCTCCAGCAGCTGCCGCGCCGACCGGCCGTTGGCGAAGCCCTTGCCCCGGCTGACCCGGCTCATCCGCACCGGCAGCCCGGCCAGCAGGTCCGGCCCCAGCTCGTAGCCCTGGGACTTGGCCATCAGCTGGAAGATGCGGGCCAGTTCCTCGTTGCTGTAGTCGGGGAACTCGATGCGGGTCTGGAACCGCGAGCGCAGGCCCGGGTTGGAGTCCAGGAAGGTGCTCATCTCGCGCGGGTAGCCGGCCACGATGACGATCAGGTCGTCGCGGTGGTTCTCCATCTGCGCCAACAGTTCCGCGACCGCCTCGGGGCCGTAGTCCTCGTCACCGCCCTGCACCAGGTTGTAGGCCTCGTCGATGAAAAGAACGCCGCCGTAGGCCTGCTCGATCAGCTTGCGGGTCTTGCCGGAGGTCTCGCCGATGTACTCGCCGACCAGATCGGCCCGCATGCACTCGACCAGCTGCCCGCCGGCCAGCACGCCCAGTTCCCGGTACAGCTCGGCGATCACCCGGGCCATGGTCGTCTTGGCCGTGCCGGGGTTGCCGGTGAACACCAGATGCCGGCTGCGCTGCGGGATCGGCATGCCGGCCGCGCGCCGCCGCTCGTCCACCTGCAACTCGGAGACCAGGTTGTTGACCTGGCGTTTCACCGAGTCCAGGCCGACCATGGCGTTCAGCTCGGCGAGCAGCTCGGCGGCCGACTTCCGGTCCCCGCCGGCGGCCGCCTGCCGCAGTTCGGCCAGGTCGGCCTCGTCCACGCGGACCAGGCCGGGCATGGCGCTGCGCATGATCGCGTTCTGGCAGGCCGTCTCCAGCAGGGCCTCGACGCGGCGGGCCCCGCCCATCGTGCGGTGCGAGCGGCCGCCGGTGACCAGATCGGCCAGGCCGGCGCGGGCCGCCGGCGACATCGACACCTGGCGTTCGCCGGCCAGCACGTCCAGCAGGGCCTCGGCCGCCGGGCGCTGCTCGAAGTCCGGCAGGTGGTAGACCAGCGCCCGCTGGGCCACCGCCGGGGCGGCGTCGGTCAGCTGCTTGAGGAAGGCCGGGCTGCCGGCCAGCACCAGCACCGCGCACTCGTCCTGGTCGTGCGCCACCTCGACGATGATGTCGATCATGCTGGCCCGGTCGCCCGCGTCGGCCAGCAGCGCGTCGGCGTTCTCGATCATCAGCACCGGCGTCTTCTGGCACGCCGCGCTGATCGCCGCCCGCACCACCGCCTCGAGCGGCTTCTCCTGCTCCTTGGCCGACAGGATCAGGCTGGCCGCCGTCTTGATCACCGGCTCCGGCTCGCTGATCGCCTCGGTCGCCTTCATGAACGGCGCGAAGGCGCGCATCAGCCGGCGCTGGCCGCTGTGCTGCGGGCCGACCAGCAGGATGACCGGATTGGCCTGGCCCGCGGTGTTCTCGGCGTGGCGGATGCCGTCGGCCCAGAGGATCACTCGCTTGGCCTTCTCGAAGAAGGCCGCCACCGGCTCGCCGGTGCGCACGAAGTGCCCGCCGCCGTAGAGCGGGTCGGCCACCGCGAGCGGCCCCTGCGGCTGGGGCACTCCCTGCTGGGGCAACGGAGGTGGCTGGACCTGGGGCAGCCCCTGGTGAGGCAGGGGCGGCGGCTGGACCGGTTGCGGCGCGGGGAACTGCTGGAACGGCTGGGACACCGGCTGCTGCGTCGGAAACGGCTGCGAGACCGGGTACTGCTGCTGGGCCGGGAAGGGCTGCTGGGCCGGGAAGGGCTGCGACACCGGCGGTTCCGGGTACAGCGAGCCCGGCTGCGGCACCGGCTGGGACACCGGCTGCTGCGGCATGGGCTGCGGCTGCTGGGGCATGGGCTGCTGGGGCGGCCCGCCGGGCAACTGCGACGGGCGGGCGGTGGCGCGGAAGGCCGGGTCCGGCGGCGGGGCCATTGGCCGCCACTGGCCGACGCCGCGCCACCACAGCCACGGCTGGCCCGGGTTGAGCAGCCACCAGGCGCCGTCCGCGGTGGTCAGCACCGTCGTGCGCCCCACCGAAGCCGCTCGCTCGGCCTCCGCGAACGGGTCCCAACCCGCGCCGGTCATCGCTCCCCCCCTCCGCTGACTTGGGTCTGCCCGGCAGCTTACGGCGGTCGGAGTTCACCGCCGACGATGGCGTGCAACGTGCAACGACTAGGTTTGAGCACGTGGACAACGTTCTCGTGCGGCGGGCTCGCATCGCCGACGTGCGCACGATCAAGGCGCTCGTCGACCACTACGCGGGCAAGGTGTTGCTGACCAAGCAGTTGGTCACACTCTTCGAGTCCGTGCAGGAGTTCTGGGTGGCCGAGCTGGACGGCCGGGTGGTCGGCTGCGGGGCGCTGCACGTGCTGTGGGAGGACCTGGCCGAGATCCGCACCGTCGCCGTGGACCCGCTGGCCGCCGGCCGGGGCGTCGGGCACGCCATCGTCGGGCAGCTGGTGGCGCTGGCCCGGGAGCTGGGGCTGGCCCGGATCTTCGTGCTCACCTTCGAGACCCGGTTCTTCAGCCGGCACGGCTTCGTGGAGATCGAGGGCACGCCGGTGTCGCCCGAGGTCTACGACGAGATGCTGCGCTCGTTCGACGAGGGTGTGGCCGAGTTCCTGGACCTGACCTATGTGAAGCCGAACACCCTCGGCAACAGCCGAATGCTGCTCCAACTCTTCTAGTTACGACTAGAAGAGTATTGACTGACCAAGTCGTGGCGCGCGAGGATGGTCGCGTGTCCGTGGAGGAGCTCGCCGCCGAGGTCGGCCTGCCGACCAGCACGATCCGCATGTACCAGACCAAGGGTCTGCTGCACGCGCCGCGCCGCGTGGGCCGGACCGCGCGCTACGACGTCAGCCATGTGCAGCGGATCCGGCTCGTGCAGCGCCTCCAGGACCGCGGCTTCTCGCTGCCCGCCATCGCCCAGCTGATCGAGGCGCGGGACCGCGGCGACTCCGTCGCCGACGTGCTCGGGCTCGCGCCCGACGGCCCCGAGGACTGGATTCCCATCGGCGTCAACGAGATCCGGGCGCTGGTCTCCGTCCCCGAGCTGCGGCCATCGCTGCTGCGCCGGGCCACCCAGCTCGGCCTGGTCAAGTGGCGGCACGGCCGACCGCACACCCGGCGCTGGGCCCTGGAGAGCGGCTCCCGGCTGCGCCAACTGGCCATCGGACCGCAGGAGGTGCTCAGCCAGTACGAGAGCCTGCGGGAGACCACCGACCGCGTGGCCGCCGACTTCGTCGACGTCTTCGAACGCCACCTGTGGCCCAGCATCGCCGCCACCAGCGGGCAGGCCGACCAGCTCGACAAGGTCCGCTCCCTGCTCATCGAGCTCACCAGCACCGCCGAGTCCGTCGTCGTCGGCGCCCTGCGGGAATCCATCCGCGACGCCACCGAACAGTTCGCCTACAAGTACGGCCTGCTGGAGGACGACCCGGCCTGGTTGCAGGAGCCGGTGCCCACCCTCGCCGAACGGCTCACCGAGCCCGGCGGCGAGGAGCCGGACATCGAAGGATTCCTCGCGGGGGAGGAATAGCGGTCGGGTGCGTCGTCACCAGGGGGGACGACGCACCCGCCGGCTCACGGGTGCCCGATCCGGTCCAGCAGACCGAGCAGCTCGCCGACCAGCTCCTGATCGCCGGCATGCAGCCGCACCCGGGCAACGGCCAGGTCGTAGCACTCGCCGTCGGCCTGCTTGCCGATCACCCAGACGACAACCACCGTGCCGTCCGCCTCGATGCGGTAGACGACCCGGTAGTCCCGGTCGCCGACCACGAGTTTGCGGAAGGTGGCCAGGTTTCCGGCGGCGCGGCTGCCCAGCGGAGCGCCGCGCTTGTCCGGCTCCGTCTCCAGCTTCTTCAACGCCTTGAGCACTTGGAGCCGCGCCGAGCCGTCCAGGTCTCGAAGATCTTCTTTGGCTTCGGTGGTCAGCAGGACCCTCGCCACTGCTCAGTCCTCGTCCAGGTCCGCCGAGTCGATCCCGAACTCCGCCGCCACGTCGTCGAGGCTGTGTCGAGCGCCGTCGTCGGTGATGGTCCGCGCCAGGGCCAGGGCCAACAGGCGGAGGTCGTCCTCGAGCTCGTCGAGGCGTTGCAGCCGGGCGGCGTCCTGCGGGCTCACGATCGCGGCCAGCGGCTTGTTGTTCCGCATCACCAGCTTGCTGCGGCCCTCGTTCGCCTCGTTGAGCAACCGGGACAGCGAGCTGTTGGCCTCGGTCACACTCACCAGGTCATCGGTGTTGACGTTCACGGCACCTCCCCCATGAACAGTACCCGAATCCTGGCTCGAATTCTAGCAATCCAGGGGGTGGTCGGTTTCCCGTCGGGGTGGCCAACGGCGCCGATAGTCTGCTCGGATGGCCAGCGGTGGCAGGAAGACCTCGATCACCGGGGATGTGTCCGGATCGGTCGTGGCCGGCGTCGTGCACGGGGACGTGACGGTCAACTATCACTCGCCGCCCGCGTCGGCCTCGGCGCCAAGCGAGCCGTGGGCGAGGCTGGTGCACGGTTCGAAGGTGTGGCGGGAGGGCCAGGACCGCGCCGCCGCCGTGGCCGTCGCGACGCATCTGGCTTCGTTGCACCAGGATCTGCCCGACGACCCGTGGCTGGACCGCGGCCTGGTCGAGCGCTTCACCCGGCGCGTGAGCTGGCTGGCCCGCAAGCTCGACGTGGAGTTCGGCCAGGCCGAGGCGACGCTGCTGACCCTGATCCCGTTGCTGCACCAGGTGTTGTGGGCCCGCGCCGCCGTCGACCGTGCCGACGGCCCGCCACAGTCGTTCTACCAGGAGCACAGTCGCCTGGCCGCCCGGATGGAGGGCCACGACGAGGTCCGCTGGTGGCTGTTCCACCGGTGGCTGTGGCTACAGGCCGAGGTGCTCAAGCCGGAGTCCGTCGCCGGCCTGCTCACCGGCGTCGACGTCCCGCCCGTGCTCGCCGCCGCCCGGGTCAGCGGTCTGCTGCAAGGCCTTCGCATCGAGCCGAACGCCTTGTGCGGCCCGGAGATGCGGCAGCGGGAGACCCTGGGCGGCGGCACCGAGGACGAGGAGGAGGTCCGCACCCCGCTGCTCGCCCTGCTGCTGGCCGTCGCCTACAGCATGTCCATCGACATCACCGGCCTGTCCGACATCATCGTCTGGCACACCCCGGTGGATTTCGAGCGCCTGCACGAGACCATCGCCGAAGCCGGCTGGGTTCCCCGCGCCGACTGCCCCGTGCTGTCCGCCGCCTGCCACCACGCCTCCGTGGTCGAGGCCCTTCGCGACCACACCGTCCGCCTCGACACCCTGCTGCACGCCGTGCGCAAGGCCGCCGACGAGCACAGCGTGCTCACACCCCTGCGCGCCCTGCCCGAACGCGCCTCCAGCGACGACGTCCGTCCCGCCACCGGTCCCGACGGCAAGCCTGTTTTCAGCGGCTGGTCTCGGTTCCGTATGGACGAGCAGCGGGTGCAGGAGCTGCTCATGGGCGAGCAGCTCTACCGGGACCGGTCGCTGGCCATACGGGAGCTGTACCAGAACGCGCTCGACGCCTGCCGCTATCGCCGGGCCCGTGAGGAGTTCCTGCGCCGCACCACCGACCGCTCCGCCGACTGGACCGGCCGCATCGCCTTCTCCCAGGGCGTCGACTCTTCGGGCCGCCCCTACCTCGACTGCGCCGACAACGGCGTCGGCATGGGCATCTCCGAACTCACCGGAGTCTTCGCCCAGGCCGGCGCCCGCTTCGCCGACCTCGCCGAGTTCCGCGACGAACAGGTCGACTGGTCCCGCCTCGATCCCCCGGTGGAGCTCTTTCCCAACAGCCGCTTCGGCATCGGGGTGCTGAGCTACTTCATGCTGGCCGACGAGATCACCATCACCACCTGCCGCATGCCCCGCGACGGCGGCCTCCCCGGTCCGGTCCACGAGGTCGCCATCACCGGCCCCGGCCACCTCTTCGAGATCCGCAAGATCGCCGACCATGGCAAGCCCGGCACCACCGTCCGCCTCCACCTCCGCGCGGGCATTCGCACCTCCTGCGTGGAGACCCTGAACCGCCTGCTGGCCATCGCCGAGTTCGACACGGTTGCCCACCACGGCGAACTCCGGTCCACCTGGACGGCCGGCGTCTTCGAGCAACGCCCCGGCCAGGATGGCATGGCCACCGGCGATATCGTGCCCAGCGCCGACGGCCACGTCATCTGGTGCGAGCAGGGCGGCGGGCTGCTCGTCGACGGTCTGAGGGTGGACCACGTGACCAATGAGCCGGGCTACAAACAGCCGGGGGCACTGGCGAACCTGACCGGACCGCTGGCGCCACGCCTCTCGGTCGATCGCACCACAGTGCTCGACCCTGTCGGCCGTCTGGTCACCGAACTGCAAGTGAGAGCGGTCCCCGATCTCGTCGCCGCGAACACCCTGTTGGACGGGGATTGGCTCAGCGACAGGGGATTCGACAACCCGACGCTCGTCGACCTGATCGCTGACAAGGCTCCGAGCCATCGTAGTTTCCCCGGCGACCGGTTCATCGTGAGCTGGCCGCCGAAACCGAACGGCCTCAACACCGTCACCGGGCATCCCCTCGACCACATCTTTCTCTGGCGTCTCATCGCCAATGGCGACGTGGGCGAGCTGGCCGACTGGGTGCCGGAAATCGCCGACGCCGGCACTGTGCTGCCACCGCGTGCGTCCGATCTGCGGATCCTGTGCGACGTGGGCCGCAGCTGGGCGATTACCGCACACCTTCGAGCGCCGGGCCACATTCTCGCGGCCGCGATCGACCTGGGGTACTCACCCCGGTCCGTGGCCGCCCGGCTGACCGAGCTCGGTATCGACGGCATCGACATCGACCGCTTTCCGACCGATCGCTTCCGGTCCTACGCGGTGGAAATGGATCTGTTCGGCAAGGACCTCGGGCCGAACGCCTCGCGTTTTTCGGACCGAGCAGTGTCCCTGAACACCGTCACCGCTGTCGCGACAAAGCACGGCATCGCCGTGTCGCGAGCGATGGACATCGTGTCGGCCTATGGGCTTGCTGTGGGCCCACCGCCCAAGAGCGCGTCGGACAAGCTCGCTGAGCTCACCGACGCCGTCCTACCGGACTGGCTGGCCAGCGCCGGCGCGCAAATTCTGGCGGGCATCGACGATGTGCGAGCGCCGCTCCCGCTGGGGCATGTGCTCAACCAGGCGAGGGCATTGGACATGTCCGTCGCCGAGATCGAGCGAATCCTACGGACGCTGGGGCTGACGCCACCGGATCTGCCGCCGACCGTCGCGATGGAGGACATCCGGTTGGTAAGCGTCGACCTCGACGGCGACGCGCCGTGGCTCGACATCCGGCGGCCAGTCCGGTTGCACCACCTGATCAAGGCGCATGCCGTGCTGAACCAGTCGCCGTTCTGGGCCGCGGACCGGCTCGCGCAGCTCGGATTCACCGTGCAGTCGGAGAACCTGCCCTACTACCCGGAATACCGCGATCTGACGCTGCTCCGGGACGACGAGTTCAACGGCGGATTCCTCGATCCGGAGCAGCCGGTGCCGTTGTCCCGGCTGGTGTCGCTGAGCAAGCAGTTGACCAGCCCGCTCAACCAGATCGTCGGTCGGCTCCGGGAGCTCGGCATGCACCTGCCGAGTCCGGCCGCCACGATTCGGAACGCGTTGGCGAAGGTGCCGTTGGCGAAGTAGTCACTCCTGCTCGTCGTCGGGTTCCTCGGGCATGCCGCCGCCGCGGATGGTGTAGAGGACGCCGTCGAGTTCGTCGGGCTTGATGAGGACCTCGCGGGCCTTGGAGCCTTCGGAGGGGCCGACGACGCCGCGGGTCTCCAGCAGGTCCATGAGGCGGCCGGCCTTGGCGAAGCCGACGCGGAGTTTGCGCTGGAGCATGGAGGTGGAGCCGAACTGACTGGTGACGATGAGCTCGGTGGCCTGGAGCAGGAGATCCAGGTCGTCGCCGATGTCGGCGTCGATCTCCTTCTTCTCACCGGCCTTGGCCGAGGTGACGCCGTCGGTGTAGTCGGGCTGGGCCTGGTCCCGGGTGAAGGAGACGATGGTGTTGATCTCGTCGTCACCCACGTAGGCGCCCTGGATGCGCACGGGCTTGGCCGCGCCCATGGGCAGGTAGAGGCCGTCGCCCATGCCGATGAGCTTCTCGGCGCCGGGCTGGTCGAGGATGACCCGGGAGTCGGTCAGCGACGAGGTGGCGAAGGCCAGGCGGGAAGGGACGTTGGTCTTGATGAGGCCGGTGACCACGTCGACGGAGGGGCGCTGGGTGGCCAGCACGAGGTGGATGCCGGCGGCCCGGGCCTTCTGGGTGATGCGGACGATGGCGTCCTCGACGTCGCGGGGAGCGGTCATCATCAGGTCGGCGAGCTCGTCGACGATGGCCAGGATGTAGGGCCGGGGCCGGTACTCCCGCTCGGAGCCGGGCGGGGCGGTGATCTCGCCGGACCGGACCTTGCGGTTGAAGTCGTCGATGTGCCGGACCTTGTTGACCTGCATGTCCTGGTAGCGCTGCTCCATCTCCTCCACCAGCCAGGCCAGCGCGGCGGCGGCCTTCTTGGGCTGGGTGATGATGGGCGTGATCAGGTGCGGAATGCCTTCGTACGGCGTGAGTTCGACCATCTTCGGGTCGATGAGGATCATCCGGCACTCGTCGGGCGTGGCCCGGGCCAGCAGCGACACCAGCATCGAGTTGACGAAGCTGGACTTGCCGGAGCCGGTGGAGCCGGCGACCAGCAGGTGGGGCATCTTGGCCAGGTTGGCGGTGACGAAGTGGCCCTCGATGTCCTTGCCCAGCCCCACGACCAGCGGGTGTTGATCGGCCACAGTGGACGGTGCGCGCAGCACGTCGCCCAGCCGCACCATCTCCCGGTCGCTGTTGGGCACCTCGATGCCGACGGCGGACTTGCCGGGGATGGGCGCCAGCAGGCGCACGTTGTCGGTGGCGGCGGCGTAGGCGATGTTCTTGGTCAGGGCGGTGATCTTCTCGACCTTCACGCCCGGCCCGAGCTCCACCTCGTACCGGGTGACGGTCGGCCCCCGGGTGAAGCCGGTGACCTGGGCGTCGATGGAGAACTGCTCCAGCACGCCGGTGATGGCCTCGATCATGGAGTCGTTGGCGCGGCTGCGGGCCTTGGGCGGATCCCCGTCCTGCAACAGGTCCAGCCCCGGCAGCGTGTAGTCGCCCTCGACGGCCCGCGGCGCGGCCGGCTTCTCCGAGACAGCAGGAGCCTTTCGTGTCTTGGGCAAGGATTTCGGCGCGACTGGCTCCGGCTCGTCCTCGGTCGGCAGCTCCAGCTGCTTGGGCGCCTCCACGTCGGCGGCCTGGCGGCGGCGCGAGGGCCGGCGCAGCCTGACAGCGGAGCTGTCCTTCTCGGTGACGTCCTCGGTGGGCGTGGCCTCCGATGCCTTGGGCGCGGTGGACGCCGGCGTGGCCGACTGGTCGACCAACGCCCGCAGCCGGTTGGGCACCTCCCGCACGGGAGTGCCGGTGAGCAGCAGCACGCCGTACACGGCGACCAGCCCGAGCAGCGGCACGGCGACCCAGCCGGTGAGGCCCTGGGCCAGGAAGTGCCCGGCGAGCCAGCCGAGCGCGCCGCCGGCGTCGCCGCTCTCCGAGGCGAGTTCGGGCGCGCCGAGCAGCAGGTGCAGCAGCCCCAGCGCGGACAGGCCGAGCAGGACCATGCCGAAGACGATGCGCGGCCGGGCCTCGGGCAGCGGGTC
Source organism: Kutzneria sp. NPDC052558 (assembly GCF_044547355.1). Classification (NCBI taxonomy): domain Bacteria; kingdom Bacillati; phylum Actinomycetota; class Actinomycetes; order Pseudonocardiales; family Pseudonocardiaceae; genus Kutzneria; species Kutzneria sp. NPDC052558. Next base: position 194,661 of record NZ_JBIUAG010000015.1, on the reverse strand, counting down.
GGAGCGCATCAGCACGATGCCGATGAACAGCAGCACGAACGGCAGCACGTAGGCGGCGGCGCCGATGACGCTGCGCACGGCGACGTCCAGCCAGCTGCCGACGGGCCCGCCGGCGTGCCACCAGACGCCGGCGGCGAAGATCACGCCGAGCCCGATCATCACCAGCGCGAGGCCGTCGCGGCGGTGCGCGGGATCGAGTTCCTTGGTGCGGCCGACGGCCCGGGTGATGCTGCCCAGGCCCTTGGCGACCACGCCCCAGCTGGCCTTGGCCGGCGTGGCCGTGCCCCGCTTCGAGGACGTCGCCTTGCCCCGGGGCTTGGTCGCCGGGCGCGGCTTGGCCGTGGTTCGCCCCCGCGTGGAGGTCCGCTTCGAAGTCGTCGTCCGGCCGGCCATGCCCCCGAGGGTAGCCCTTTCACTTCCGTCACATACGTCACGGCGGGGCAAGTCGCTGATCGAGACCGGCCCGGTGCCGACCGCCCGACTCCGCGCCACCGCCGGCCAAGGTCGCCCCCGACGCTTGGAAGGGGGCTTTCCTCCACTCGGAGTGGAGGAAAGCCCCCTTCCAAGCGTGAAATCAGACCGGGATGACGGTGGGGATGATCATCGGGCGGCGGCGGTAGGACTCGGCGACCCAGCGGCCGACGACCCGGCGCACCGACTGGGCGATGCGGTGGGTGTCGGTGATGCCCTCGGCCTCGGTCCGGGACAGCTCCATCTCCACCAGCGGCACGACCTGGTCCAGCGCCTTGGGGTCGTCGGAGAAGCCCCGGCCGGAGATGGTCGGCGGGGCGACGGCCCGGCCGGTGGCGGTGTCCACGGCCACGGTGATGCTGATGAAGCCGCCCTCGCCGAGGATGAGCCGGTCGGACAGGGTGGACTCGCCGACGTCGCCGACGGACAGGCCGTCCACGTAGACGTGCCCGACCTCGACCCGGCCGGAGATGGCGGCCTTGCCGTCGATCAGGTCGACGACCACGCCGTCCTCGGCGATGACCACCTGCTCGGCGGCGACGCCGGTGCGGATGGCCAGCTCGGCGTTGGCCCGCAGGTGCTTCCACTCGCCGTGCACGGGCATGACGTTGCTGGGCCGCACCGCGTTGTAGAGGAACAGCAGCTCGCCGGCGGCGGCGTGGCCGGAGACGTGCACCTTGGCGTTGCCCTGGTGCACCACGTGCGCGCCCAGCCGGACCAGGCCGTTGACCACGCCGAACACCGCGGTCTCGTTGCCGGGGATCATGGAGCTGGCCAGCACCACGGTGTCGCCGGAGCGGATGGAGATCTGCCGGTGCTCGCCGCGGGCCATCCGGGACAGCGCCGACAGCGGCTCCCCCTGCGACCCGGTCGAGACGAACAGCACCTCGTCCTCGGGCATCAGCATGGCCTGGTCCAGGTCGACCAGCAGGCCGTCGGGCACGTGCAGCAGGCCCAGCTCGGCGGCGATGCCCATGTTGCGGACCATGGACCGGCCGACCAGCGCGACCTTGCGGCCGTGCTTCACGGCCACGTCCAGGATCTGCTGCACGCGGTGCACGTGGCTGGCGAAGCAGGCCACGATCACCCGCTGGGTGGCCCGGCGGATCACCTGGTCCAGCACCGGCCCGATCTCGCGCTCGGGGGTGACGAAGCCGGGCACCTCGGCGTTGGTGGAGTCGACCAGGAACAGGTCGACGCCTTCGTCGCCGAGCCGGTGGAAGCCGGCCAGGTCGGTGAGCCGGCCGTCCAGCGGCAGCTGGTCCAGCTTGATGTCGCCGGTGTGCAGCACCAGGCCGGCCGCGGTGCGGATGGCGATGGCGATGGCGTCCGGGATGGAGTGGTTGACGGCGAAGTACTCCAGCTCGAACGGCCCGTGCTGGGTGCGCTCGCCCTCGACCACCTCGACCAGCCGCGGCGTGAGCCGGTGCTCCTTGCACTTGGCGGCCAGCAGCGCCAGCGTGAACTTGGAGCCGACCACCGGCACGTCGGGCCGGTTGCGCAGCAGGAACGGCGCGGCGCCGATGTGGTCCTCGTGGCCGTGCGTGAGCACGATGGCCTCGATGTCGTCGAGCCGGTCCTCGATCGCCCGGAAGTCGGGCAGGATCAGGTCGACGCCGGGCTGCATGTCCTCGGGGAACAGCACGCCGCAGTCCACGATGAGCAGCCGGCCGGCGTGCTCGAACACGGTCATGTTGCGGCCGACCTCGCCGATGCCGCCCAGGGCGACGATGCGCAGGCCGCCTTCGGCCAGCGGCGGGGGGTTGTTGTGCGGTCGAGCGGGAATGATCACGTCGGTCATGCGGCCACCTCCAGGCCGGCAGTGCGCAGGACGTCGGCCAGCGCGGCGGTCTGTTCCGGGGTCGCGGCCGGCAGCGGCAGGCGAGGGTCGCCCACCTCCAGGCCGGTCAGCCGGAGAGCGGTCTTGGCGAAGATCACGCCGCCGCCGATGGCGCCCATGGCGCGGTGCAGCGGCAGCAGCTGGTTGTGCACGGCCCGAGCGGCGGCCAGGTCGCCGGCGTCGACGGCGTCCGCCATGGCCCGCAGCCGGTCGCCGACGACGTGCCCGATCACGCTCACCATGCCGACCGCCCCCAGGGCGAGCCAGGCCAGGTTGAGCGGGTCGTCGCCCGAGTAGTAGGCGAGGTCGGTGTCGGCCATCACCTCGCTGCCGGCCAGCAGGTCGCCCTTGGCGTCCTTCACGGCCACGATCCTGGGGTGCTCGGCCAGCCGGCGCAGCGTGTCGACCTCGATCGGCACGATCGTGCGCGGCGGGATGTCGTAGAGCATCACCGGCAGGCCGGTGGCGTCGGCCACCGCCGTGAAGTGGGCGTAGACGCCGGCCTGCGGCGGCCGCGAGTAGTACGGCGTCACGGTCAGCACGCCGTGCGCGCCGGCCTTCTCGATGGCCTGCACCTGGCGCACCGAGTGCGCGGTGTCGTAGCTGCCGGCCCCGGAGACCACGGTCGCGCGGTCGCCGACCGCGTCCACCACGGCCCGGACAAGCTCGACCTTCTCGCTCTCGGTGGTGGTCGGCGACTCGCCGGTGGTGCCGTTCACCACGATGCCGTCATGGCCCCGGTCGACCAGGCGGTTCGCCAGCTCCTGGGCTTTGGCCAGGTCGAGTCCGCCGTTCCGGTCGAACGGCGTGATCATGGCGGTGAGCACCCGGCCGAAGGGCCGTCCTGGTGCCGCGGTGGGACTCCCGGTCATGGCGATGACGCTACCGGAGACCCACCCACGACCAGGACATGGAGGTCAGCTGCCCGGCCACCGTCCCGGCGAGCGCAGTCAGATGCCTCGGTTGAGTCCGGTGACCCGGGCGATCGCGGCCTGCTCGCCCTCGAACTCCAGGCGCGTCTGGTCCCGTCCGGACAGGAACAGCACCAGCTCGCCGGGCTCGCCGGTGATGGTGACGGTGTTGGGGCCGCGCTTGGCCACGACCTCGCTGCCGTTGGGGCGGCGCAGCACCACGCCGACGGGGCTGGTGCGGAAGGTGAGCTTGCTGCTGCGGGACAGCATCTTCCACAGCGCGGCGTCGCGGACCGGCTCGGGCGGCCGGGGCTCCCAGCCGGGCTGGGCCCGGCGCAGGTCCTCCAGGTGCACGAACAGCTCGACGGTGTTGGCCAGCTCGTCGAAGCCGGGGATGCCGAACGGGGACAGCTTGGGCGGGCCGCTGCGCACCAGGTCGACCAGCTTCGGCCACGGCTTGGCCGCGTAGGAGTCCTGCACGCGCTGGGTGTGCGGGGCGAAGGCCTTGATCATGATGCCGGGCGAGGCGTCGATGCGGCGTTCCCGCACGGCCAGGTGCGCGGCCAGGTCGCGGGCGTTCCAGCCCTCGCACAGCGTGGGCGCGTCCGGGCCGAGGTCCTCGAACGCCTCGCAGATCAGCCGGCGCTCCTCGGCGGCGACGCCCACGGCTCAGCCCTCCGTCACGAACGGGCTGGACGCCACCTCGGTGCCGTCGGGCAGCGTGGAGATGGTGAAGTCCTCGAACACGTTGCCGGCGGCCGACTTCAGCTGGCGCAGGCACTCGATGGCCAGCGCGCGGATCTCGACGTCGGCGGCCTCGCTGGCCCGCATGGCGATGAAGTGCCGCCAGGCCCGGTAGTTGCCGGTGACCACGATGCGGGTCTCGGTGGCGTTGGGCAGCACCGCGCGGGCCGCCTGCCGGGCCTGCTTGCGGCGCAGCGTGCCGCTGGGCACGTCGGCGAACTTCTTCTCCAGGCCCTCCAGCAGCTCGGTGTACGCCTTGACGCTGGCCTCGGCGGCGGCCAGGAACTTGGCGTGCAGCTCGGGGTCCTCGGCGATGACGTCCGGCTCGACCATGGCGGCGTCGCGCTCGGGCACGTAGCGCTGGGACAGCTGCGAGTAGGAGAAGTGCCGGTGCCGGATCAGCTCGTGGGTCAGCGACCGGGACAGGCCCGACAGGTAGAAGCTGACCGAGCCGTGCTCCAGCACGGACAGGTGGCCGATCTCGATGATGTGCCGGATGTAGCCGGCGTTGGTCGCGGTCGCCGGGTTCGGCTTGGACCAGGACTGGTAGCACGCGCGGCCGGCGAACTCGGCCAGCGCCTGGCCGCCGTCCTCGTCGGTCGTCCACGGCACGTCCGCCGGCGGGAAGAACTCCGTCTTGGCGATGAGCTGCACCTTCAGCGGCACCGTCTCGGTCACGAGCCTTGTCTCCTACTCCCCGGTGGCGGTTCTCCCGAGCGTAGACGACCGGGACCGTGACATCATGGCGACACCATCAATGACGTCATCTCCCTTGACTGACGTCACAGGTGATGTCACAGTGGCGTCATGGATCTCACGCCGTACATCGCAACGTTGCGCGAGGACCTCACGACCGCCGCCGCAGCCGGGGACGACCAGACCCGACGCACCGCGGCCGTGCTGTCCGCCGCGCTGGAGCCGGCCGTCCGGCTGGCCATCATGAACGCGCTGTCCGACCTCGCCGCCGAGGTCACCGCGTCGCTCGACGACCACGTCGTCAGCCTGCGGCTGGACGGCCGAGACGTGCAGGTGGTGGTCACGCCGACCACCGCGCCGTCCGCACCCGACGAGCCCGCCGCCGAGGACGCCTTCGTCGGCGACCCGACCGGCGACATCAGCCGCATCACCGTGCGGATGATGGAGGAGCTCAAGGCCAAGGCCGAGCAGGCCGCGTCCGCGCAGGGCCAGTCGCTCAACGCCTTCGTCGCGCAGGCCGTGCAGGGGGCGCTGAACAACCAGCGTCGCGGCGGCCACGGCCGGGCCCGCAACCGCGGCGGCCAGTGGTGGGACGGGAGCCAGAACTGGGGCGGCCGCGGCTGGCCCGGGTGGAACGACCAGGGCGGCGAGGGCGGCCAGGGCCAGGGCAATCAGGGGCAGGGCAATCAGGGGCAGGGCGGCTCGCGCGTCAGCGGTTGGGTCGAGGGCTGAGGGGTGGAGACGATGACCGAGAACGCGCCCGGGGAGACCGGGCTCGTCCGCGAGCAGGAGTTCGAGGCGGCCGGTCCGATCGAGATCGACGTCGCCGTGGGGGCCGGCCGGATCGAGGTGCGGCTGTCCGAGCGGTCGGGGGTGCGCGTGACCGTGCGTCACGACGAGGAGGCCTCCGACCAGTGGATTCCCGGCCTGTCCGGGCTGCTCAACTGGGTCAGCGGGCAGTTCGGCACGCCGGCCGAGAACTCGCCTGACGACGCCGTGCGGCAGACCCGGATCGACCTGACCGGCAGCCGGCTGGTCGTGCGCACGCCCAAGCCGCTGCCCATGCGCGGGGTGCCGCTGGCGATCACCGTCGAGGCGCCCAACGGCTCGCACGTGGAGTCCAAGAGCGGCTCCGCGTCGCTGGTCACCACCGGCTCGGCCGGGCGGCTCAACGTCATCAGCGGCACCGGTGACGTCAGCGTCGACCGCGCCGACGGCGTCGCCAGCGTCAACAGCGGCTCGGCCGCCGTGCGGCTGGGGCCGATGCTGGGCGGCGTGCGGGTCAAGTCCGGCTCCGGCGACATCGAGGTGTCGTCGGTGGGCGGGCGCAGCGCCCTGTTCACCGGCTCCGGCGACGTCTGGCTGGGGGCCGTGCAGTCTGACGTCATGGTGCGCACCGGCACTGGTGACATCACCGTGGCCGACGCCGCCTGCGGCGCCATCGAGCTCGTCACCGGGAGCGGGGAACTGCGGGTCGCCGTGCGCTCCGGCACCGCCGCGATGGTCGACCTGGTGTCCCACGCCGGTCAGGCCCGCAGCGAGCTGGACGTGTCCGCCACGCCGCCCAGCCGGGAGGCCAAGCTCACCATCCGGGGCCGCACCGGCTCCGGGAACGCCGTCATCACCCCCGCGGTCGGCTGATCGCGCGTCCGTCAGGGGAGAACGGGCCCGTCACGGCGGCCCATGGCTCGGGGCCGCCCACGGAGGGGATGGGCGGGTCCGAGCCCGCCGCCGACGCCCGACGAAAAAAAGGGGGAGAAATAGCCACAGCCTCGGGGCCGTCCATGAAAGGTGGGCGGCCCCGAGGCTGTGTCTCCCCTCCCCCTGCGCGGTCATTCTTACATGGGAGGTTTCCCGGGCACCAGGGATTCGCACCCCTAGAAACCCGGGAAGATCTCCCGACCGCGGCCGGCTAGGCCGGGAACGGCTGCGGGCTGTCCAACGCCGCCAGCGGCGGGATCGGCTGGGTCTGGCCGGCGGCCACCGGCGGGATCGGCACCGGATCAGCCGCCGGGACGGGCACCACGTAGTCCGCGACCGGCGGGATCGGCTGCGGAACATCCAGCCGGCCAGGCGGTTCGCCCTCGCTCCCGGACACGACGTTCTTCGTCGGCGGGCCGCCCTCGAAGGGCCGCGCGGCAAACGACCCCGGCGGCTCTCCCTCCCGGCCTTGCGCGACAAGCGTGTCCGGCGGCTCGCCTTCCCTGGACTGCACGGCGAACGGACCGGGCGGGTCGCCTTCCCGGCCTTGCGCGGTGGCGATGTTCTTGGTCGGCGGGCCGCCCTCGAACGGCACGGCATTGCCGTCCTGCCCCGGCATCAGGTCAGCGAGCCGGGAGCACGCGGGGATGGGGCACGGCTGGTGTGCAACGGCGACCGCTGCAACGGACAGTGCTGGCACAGGTTGGGGTGTGGCGGCAGCCGGCCCGGCGACGGCGAGCGCCACGCCGCCGGCGCCGGCCAGCACGAACAGCAACTTGCGGGTGGAGATCATGCACCGATGCTGCGGCCGGCGCGGTTCCCGGCGGTAGGGAGCGGATTCCCGGACCTACCGGGAGAATCTCCCGGTCAGACCAGGGCCCCGAGGCGCGAGGCGAGATCACCCCGCTCTCCGGCGACAACGCCGTCGAGGCCGAGCCAGTCGGCCATCAGCCGCAGCTCCTCGGCCAGCTCGTGGGCGACGTGGGCGTGGTCGACCCCGGGCTGGGCGAAGGCGCCGGGCACCCGGAGCACGCCGGCGACCCGGTCGGCCTTGAGGTCGACCCGGGCCACGAGGTCCTCGCCGAGCAGGAAGGGGAACACGTAGTAGCCGTGCACCCGCTTGGCCTCGGGCACGTAGATCTCGATGCGGTAGAAGAAGTCGAACAGCCGCTCGGTGCGGTCCCGCTCCCAGATCAGCGGATCGAACGGGCAGAGCAGCGCCCGGGCCTCGACCCGCCGGGGCGTGCGGGCGTCGACGTGCCGGTACGCCTGGTGCCGCCAGCCCTCCACGGTGACGGGCTCCAGCACGCCCTCCTCGACCAGCTCGGCGACGGCCTGCCGCGAGCGCTGGGGCTTGAGCCGGTAGTAGTCCCGCAGATCGGGCTCGGTGGCCACGCCGAGCGCGACGGCGGACTTGGCGATGAGCTGCCGGTACGCGTCCTCGGCCGACACCTCGGGCGCGGCCAGCACCTCGGGCGGCAGCACGCGTTCGGGGAGGTCGTAGTAGCGCTCGAAACCCCGCCGCGTGCCGGTGGTGAGCTCGCCGGTGGCGAAGAGGTACTCGCAGGCGTGCTTCACGTCCGACCGGTTCCACCAGCCGCCCGGCCCCCGCTCGCGCTCGACCTTGAGCCCCAGCTGGTCCTCCAGCGCGCCGGCGGTGATCGGACCGAGCTCCTTCACCGCGGTCAGCACGTCCTCGGCGATGTGGTGCCCGCCCGAGCTCTGCCAGTACTTGCTCGGCTCCTCCTTGTGCCGCCGCATCCGCCACCGCAGCAGCGGCCAGTCCGCCACCGGCACCAGGCTCGCCTCGTGCGCCCAGTACTCGACCAGCAGCCGCGGCTTGCGGGCGCTGTGCGACCAGGCCGCCTCGTCCAGCAGCTCCATCGGATAGTTGCCGAGCCGACTGAACAGCGGGGCGTAGTGCGCGCGCACCGCGACGTTCACCGAGTCGAGCTGGAGCACCTGGGTCCGGGCGAGCACCCCTTGCAGGTGTCGCCTGGTCACCGGGCCGGACGGCCGGGGCTGCGTGAACCCCTGCGCGGCGAGGACGGTCCGCCGGGCCGCCAGTGAGGACATGTTGGGCACGAGACCGATGCTGCCACGCACCCCTGACAGTCCTGGTGCCGCGCGTGCCGTGCGGGGCTCTCCGGGGCGAAGGCCCTCGTCAGCCGAGCGGTTCGGCCTTGGCGACGGCGGCGGTCAGCTCCTTGATGACCGGGGTGTAGCGCTGGTAGCTGAACGGGGTTTCGGCGTGCCACGGGGCGATCTGCCCGGCCTTCACCGCGGGCAGGCCGGCGAAGGTGGGGTGGGTCAGCAGCTGGTCGAGCGGCAGGGCCTGGGTGCGGGCGTCGTAGAGGATCAGGTCGGCGGGGTACTTGGCGGCCTGTTCCCAGCTCATGACCTCGAAGTACGCGCTGTTGACGCCCTTGGCGGGACCGGTGACGGGCACGCCGAGCTTGACGTAGTACGACAGGTCGGCGTACTTGGCCGGCACGGCGACGTCGAAGTTCTGGGCGGAGTCGGAGACGGCGATGATCCGCAGCGTGGGCTTGGCCTTGGCGGCGGCGGCCAGGTCGGCGGCGGCCGCGTCGAAGGCCGCCTTGGCGGCGGAGACGGCCGCCGGGTCCGCCCCCAGTGCGGCGCCGAGCTGCACGTAGCGCTCGATGACGTCGACCGCGGTCTTCTCGTGCAGGCTGATGCCGACGGTCTTGACCAGGGCGTCGACCCGGTCCTTGACGTCGTCGGTGATGTACCACAGCGCCGGCGGCACGTAGATGCCGCTGACCAGCAGGTCGGGCCGCAGCGCGGCGAGCTTCTCGACGTTGAACTCGCCGTAGGTGGTGCCGACCGACTGCACGGCGGCGAGGTCGACCGCCCCGACCTGTGGATCGTTGCTGCCGTCCTTGCGCTTCTGCGGCCCGAACACGCCGACGGCGTGCACGCCGAGGTCCCACAGCGCGGCGGCGGCCCCGGACTGGGCGACGATCCGGGCGGGCCGGTGGTCGAGGTCGACCTTGCGGCCCCGGTCGTCGGTGAACGTCCAGGCGCCGCCGGACGTTTCGGCGGCCGTGGGCCGGCCGCAGGCGGCGAGCAGCCCGGCGGCCGCGGCCCCGAGCAAGAAGTTCCGTCGCTTCACATTGGTTAGGCTAACCTAAACAAACCGGAGGCCCGACGACCGCTAGGTTGCTGGGTCGTGGCTGAAGCGTCTGTACGACCCGCCGTCCCCGCCGACGTCGAGGAGATCGCCCGGATCCAGCGCGACACCTGGCGTGCCGCCTACGCGGAGCTGCTGCCCGCCGAGGTGCTGGCCGGCCTGGACAACGTGGACGCGGTCCGCGAGCTGGTCGAGCAGTCCACGGCGGTGGTGCACGTGGCGACCGAGGGCGAGTGGACGGTGGGCTTCTGCGTGGCCGGCCTGGCCCCGGACAGCGAGGTGGCGGAGGCCGACGGCACGCTGCCGACGGACGCGGCGACCACAGGCCTGGTGGCGACGCTGCTGGTGGAGCCGCGCTGGGGCCGTCGGGGCCACGGCGGCCGACTGCTCGCGGCGGCGGCGCAGGCGCTGCGGGGCCAGGGCGCGACCCGGGGCGTGAGCTGGGTGCCGGAGGCCGACCGCGCCTCGCTGGCGTTCTACGCCTCGGTCGGCTGGCAGTCCGACGGCGTGGTGCGCACGTTGGACGCGGGCGGTCGGCCGCTGCGGGAAGCCCGCGTCACCGGGTCGTTGGACCTCAAACTGACCAGTTCCTGAATCGGGACAACCCTTTCGGCGTCATCGGAGTCGTACCCCCCGACCAGACCGAGCGTGGGGAAGGACAACCGAGTGCGCCTCATCGACTACCCCCGGCGCGACCGGCGGGGCGTGCGCCGCTGGCTGCCGTCCTGGAAGCTGGTGCTGGGGACCTCGGCGACGTTCGCGGTGCTGCTGGTGGCCGGGTTCTTCGTGGCGCTGGACCGGACCGAGATCCCCAGGCCCAACGAGGACGCGGTGCAGCAGGCCACGATCTTCACCTACGCCGACGCCTCCACCCAGATCACCCACATCGGCACCAACCGCCGTCCGGTCACCTTCGACCAGATTCCCCTGGTGGTGCGCCAGGCCGTGCTCGCCGCCGAGGACCGCACCTTCTACAGCGACCCCGGCGTCTCCCCGCTGGGTCTGCTGCGGGCGCTGAAGAACGACCTGACCAGCAGCGGCGACGGCAACCTGCAGGGCGGCTCGACGATCACCCAGCAGTTCGTCAAGAACTACTACCTCACCCAGCAGCAGACGTTGTCGCGCAAGCTCAACGAGGTGATGGTGGCGATCAAGCTGGACCAGGTGAAGTCCAAGGACTCCATCCTCACCGACTACCTCAACACCATCTACTTCGCCCGCGGCGCCTACGGCATCGAGTCGGCCGCGCTGGCCTACTTCGGGGTGAGCGTCTCGCAGCTGACCGATCCGGCCAAGGCCGCCTACATCGCCGCGGTCATCCAGTCCCCGTACTACTACGCGACCGCCGACAAGGATCCCAAGGCGGCCAAGGCATTGCACGACCGGTGGGACTACGTGCTGGACGGCATGGTCGGCGAGCACGAGCTGTCGGCCCAGCAGCGGGCGTCGATGACCTTCCCGACGCCGGTCAAGTACGAGCCGGACGACATGGGCGGCATGAACGGCTACATGGTCGACGCGGCCATGCAGAACCTGGACCGCATGCACGCGCAGGACCCGACCGTGCCGGACTCCACCACGGTGGCCCAGGGCGGCTACATCGTGGTGACCACGTTCCGCCAGGACTACATGCAGGCGGCCAAGAAGGCCGTGGACGACCGGATGTCCACTTTGGACCCCAACCGGCCACAGGACCGCAACGTGCACGTCGGCATGGCCTCGGTGGACGACAAGACCGGAGCTGTGCTCGGTTTCTTCGGCGGCGGCGACTATCTCAAGCAGGGCTTCAACGACGCGTTCTCGGCCGCCGGCCCGATCGGCGAGGACCTGGAGCAGGCACTGGGTGGCGTCGTGCCGACCGACCACTACCAGGACGCCGGCATCGACTACATCCCCGGCACGAAGGCGCTGGCCACCACGCCGCTGCGGGCCGCGTCGGCGCTGAGCGCGATGGGCGACGGCTACCAGTACAACCAGCCGTTCGAGGTCTCCGAGATCATGCAGAACGGCGTGGTGGTGTGGCGGGCCCAGCCGCAGACCCAGAACTTCTGGGGCGAGAAGGGCACCGTCTCGCCGGTGCGGCAGCTGGCCCAGTTCAAGAGCGCGCTGCGCGGCGCCGACGTGCCGAAGTGGTGGGCCTGGTCGATGCTGGACCTCAACGGCGTGACCACCGCGGCCACCATGTTCGCCACCCCGCCCGACGGCAAGGGCAACCGGGCCCTGCTGGGCATGACCGGCGGCTACGAGACCAACCTGGACAGCGTCCTCTACAGCTACGTCGGGGACATCCGAAAGTAGTACCAGGGGTGGACTTAAGCCCACCAGGAATGGGCCCGTAGCACGACTCCGGCGCCACGGCCACTCCGGTAGCCTCGATTCGGTCAGAGATCATCCGAATTGGGGGAGGGAGACGCCATGCTGATGTGGCTGGCGATCTCCCTCGGTGTCGCGGTGGGTTCGGCGCTGTGCCCCCTGGTCAGCGTGGAGCTGTTCCTGATCGCCATGGTCGCCGACGGGCACCACCCGCCGATCGCCTGCTGGATCCTGGGCGCGGTGGTGGCGATCGGCCAGGTGGTCGGCAAACTGCTCTACTTCTTCGCCGCCCGCGGCCACATCAAGCTGCCGAAGTGGTTGCAGCCCAAGGACAAGCCCAGCCGGCAGACCTGGTGGACGACCGCGTGGGCGCGGATCACCACCTGGTTCACAGCGTTGCAGGCCCGGTGTGAGCGCCACCCCAAGCTGATGATCGCCACCACCGGCGTGAGCTCGGTGGTCGGCATGCCGCCGTTCATGGCGACCACGGTCCTGGCCGGCGTGGCCCGGATGTCGGTGATCGCCTTCGTCGGCGTCACGCTGGCCGGCCGGTTCATCCGGTTCACCGCGCTGGCAGCGTCACCGAACCTGCTGACCCACGTGCTGCCCCACTTCGCGTGATCAGGTCCTGGATGCCGACGACGGCGGCCCCGCGGGCCCACTCGTCGAACGGCAGCGGCCGCACCACCAGCTCGCACGTCGCCGCCGAGCCGAAGGCCTGCGCGGCCAGGGCCTGCCGGATCTGGTCGGCGTATAGGTCGTAGCCGCCGACGGCCTCGCCGGTCAGCACGATCCGCTCCGGCCCGACCAGGTTGGCCACCGCCGCCAGGGCCAGACCCAGGGCCCGGCCGGCCCGTTCGAACACGGCGTGCACGGCCGGGTCGCCGGCCCGGCCCAGCTCGATCGCCTCGGGCATGCTCAGCGGGCGGCCGACCACCGCCGAGCAGCCGGCCAGCACCACCCGGTCCGCGGCCAGCGCCTCCACGCAGCCCCGGCCGCCGCAGTAGCACTCGGGCCCGTCCACGTCGATGGCCACGTGGCCGAGCTCGCCGGCCGGCAGCAGCAGGTCGTTGACGACCAGGCCGCAGCCGATGCCGGTGCCCGCCGTGACCAGCGCGAACGAGGACACGCCGACGCCCGCGCCAAACCAGTGCTCGGCCACGGTCAGCGCCCGGACGTCGTTCTCGATCAACGTGGGCAGGCCGGTAGCCGTCGAGACCAGGCCGGCCAGCGGCACGTCGCGCCAGTTCAGGAAGGGCGAGAAGCGGACCATGCCGGTGTCCCGCAGCACGTCGCCGGCCAGCGAGACGCCGAGGCAGGCCACCTCGTGCCCGGCGGCCAGCCGGCGGGCGACCTCGCCGATCACGTCGACCACGTCGGCGACGGCGGTCGAGGTCAGCGGCCGGTGCACGACCTCCCGGGTGCCCCCGCACAGGTCGGTGCGCACCGCGATGACCTCGTCGGCCGTGAGCTTCACGCCGAGGAAGAACGTCCGGTCGGCGACCACCTGCACGGGCATCGCCGGCCGGCCGAGCCGTGAGGGCAGGCGCTCGTCAGGACGCTCGGTGAGGTAGCCGGCGTCGACCAGCGGACGCACCGCCTTGGTCACGGCCGCCGGCGACAACCCGGTGCGCGCGGTGACCTCGACGCGGGAGATCGGACCGTGCCGCAGCACCACGGCGAACACCTGAACCGCTGCTGGCACGACATTGACCATAGCAAACATTATTTCCTTCAGAAATTAACGACCTTGACACCCGGCCGGCGCCGGAGTTTGCTGCCACCAGCCCGCCGCCGCCGTGAGTTGAAGCCCAACCGATGCGGAGTCCACTGCCCATGCGCCGTTCTCGCGTGATCATCCTGTTCGCCGCGCTGTGTGCCGTGCTCGCTGGGGTCGCACCCGCCCAAGCAGCGAGAACGCCCGACAAACCCGTGGCGAACACACCGTACCTGGGGTGGAGCAGCTGGAGCCTCCAGTCGACCAAGTACCCGGGGGTGAACACCCAGGGCGACTACAGCTGGCTGACCGAGCAGCACGTGCTCCAGCAGGCCCAGGTGATGGCGACCAAGCTCAAGTCGCACGGCTACTCCTACGTCAACATCGACGCCGGCTGGTGGCGCAAGTGGGACTGGACGCCCGAGTACGACCAGTACGCCCGGCCGCTGACCGACGCCGCGCGCTTCCCCGACGGCATGGCCGCGACCATTGGCAAGATCCACTCCCTGGGGCTCAAGGCCGGCACCTACATGCCGGTGGGCATGGAGAAGGAGGCCTACAACGGCGGCAACTCCCCCATCTACGGCGCGCCCGGCTGCTACACCCGTGACGTGGTCTACCCCGACCTGCGCACCACCAACGGCTGGGACAGCTCGTACAAGCTGAACTTCGACAACCCCTGCGCCGCCAAGTGGATCGACTCCATCGCGCAGATGTTCGCCAAATGGGGCGTGGACTTCCTCAAGCTCGACGGCGTCGGCCCCGGCTCCGACAAGTCCGGCCCCAACTACGACAACACCGCCGACGTAGCCGCGTGGTCCAAGTCCCTGGTCCGCACCGGCCGCAACATCCAGTTCCTGGTGTCCTGGTCGCTCAACCACGACAACATCGCCACCTGGCAGCGCTACACCAACGGCTGGCGGGTCGACACCGACGTCGAGTGCTACTGCGACACCCTCGTCACCTGGCAGAACTCCCTGGTCAAGCGGTTCGACGACGTCGTGCCCTGGGTCGGCGACGCCGGCCGCGGCGGCTGGAACAACCTCGACTCCGTCGACGTCGGCAACGGGCAGATGGACGGCCTGACCAACGACGAGCGGCAGCTCTACATGACCTTCTGGGCCATCGAGGCCGCCCCGCTCTACACCGGCGACGACCTCACCAAGCTCGACTCCTACGGCCTGTCCCTGCTGACCAACGACGAGGTCATCGCCATCGACCAGGCCGGCCGCGTCGCCAAGCCCGTCGTCGCCCACACCCCGCAGCAGACCTGGTGGACCCGCAACGCCGACGGCTCCTACACCGTCGCCCTGTTCAACCTGGACACCTCACCCGCCACCGTCACCGCCAACTGGTCCGACTTCGGCTTCCACGGCAAGGCAGGAGTCCGCGACGTCTGGGCGAACAAGCAACTCGGCCGCTATACCGACTCCTTCACCGCCACCCTCGCCCCCCACTCCACCAAGCTCCTCAAGATCTGGCGCTGAACCCCGGCGAGTCCCGCCCACAGACATACCGAACTGCTGAGTCCGTTTCAGCAGTTCGGTATGTCGCTAAGCGGGACTCGCGGAGGTTGGGGTTTGGCGGCGATCGGGGAGACTTGGCGGTATGTGGAGACGTGGCCGCCGCCGGCAAGCGGTGGCAGCGAACGCGATCGTGGACGTGGTCCACGAATCCATCCTGTTCATGCGGGCCATGGCCCACACCGGCGAGGCCATGTGTGACGACGTCTTCCCCGGAACCGACTGCCACGAGCAGATACGCGAGTTGGCGGATCTGTGCGACAACCTGGTGCCAGCCCTGAGACCAGACGGCTCACGCCGGCCTGTTGTTGCCCTCCAGTACGTGTGGGACACCCGCACTGAAGGGCAACAGCAGTGGATTCGCCGCTGTCTGGCCGGTCGTGGCGTGCGTGTCGAGAATCTGATCGACACGCGGGACGACCGCCGGCGAGTCCTGCCGACGTGAGGTCAGGCCTTCTTCTGGGCTACGCCGCCGAAGAAGAGGAAGCGTTCGGGGTGTTCCTCGGCTTCGCCTTCGTCGGGGCGCCACTCGGGGACGTAGACGGCGCCGGGGGCGATGAGGTCGAAGTCGCCGAACAGGGCGGTGATCTGGGCGCGGGAGCGGTTGATGGCGGTGTTGGTGCTCTTGGAGTAGAGATTCACCAGGCCCTCCTCCTGCTCCTTGGGCCGGTGGTCGCCGGTGGCGTGGCTGATGGCCAGCATGCTGCCGGGGGCGAGCTTGGCCCGGTAGCGGTCGATCAGCGGGGTGAGGTCGGCGGGCTCGGGCACGAAGTGCAGGACGGCCAGCATGAGCAGCAGGACGGGCTGGTCGAAGTCGATCATCTCGCGGACGCCGGCGTGGTTGAGGACCTCGCCAGGGGAACGGAGGTCGGCGTCGATGACCCGGGCCTGCGGCACATCGGCCAGCATGAGCTCGCTGTGCGCGACGGCGACGGCCTCGTTGTCCACGTAGACGGTGCGGCTGGCCGGGCTGGCCTGCAACGCGATCTCGTGCACGTTGCCGGCGGTCGGAATGCCGGAGCCGATGTCCAGGAACTGGCGGATGCCCTGCTCGGCGGCGAAGGTCACGACCCGGCGCAGGAACTTGCGGTTGGCCCGGCTGGACACGGTGACGCCGGGCAGCACCTGCTCGGCCCGGCGGGCGAACTCACGGTCGGCGGCGAAGTTGTGGCCACCGCCGAGAAAGGCGTCGTACACGCGTGCGGCACTCGGCTTGGTGACGTCGACCTCGGCCGGTACCCAACTCCGTAATCCCACAGTTGCCCCACGACTCTCTGCCCCGGTGTAGACCTTACCGGAGATCGGGCGGTCAGCCACCGAGCTCGATCGCCTTGCGCATGGCCTCCCGGGCCCGGCCCCGGTCGCCGGCCACGTCGTAGGCATGGGCCAGCCGGAACCAGGCCTTCCAGTCCTCGGGCGACTGCTCCACCTCGACCCGCCGCTGCGCGAACCACTCGTCGGCGGCGTCCCGGTCGACCCGCCCGGACGGCCGGCGCGGCAGCCCGGAGGTGTCCGGCAGCCCGCCCTCGGCGGCCAGCCGCCTGGCCAGCCGATCGATCTTGATGCCGTTCTGCCACTGCACGACGACATACCAGACGCCGATCAGCGGCAGGGCCAGCACGGCCACGCCGAGGCCGACGCCGACCACGCCGCCGGCCTGGATCAGCAGCACGGCGCGGTCGGCGAGCAGCACGAAGTAGACGACCAGGGCGGCCGTCAGGGCGATCGCCGTCCACAGTGCTCTCATAATTGGGCCCTCACAGCCCGAGCAGCGAGTCCAGGCCGACGGTCAGGCCGGGCCGCGTCGCCACGTTGCGCACCGCCAGCAGCACGCCGGGCATGAACGACTTGCGGTCCATCGAGTCGTGCCGGATGGTCAGCGTCTCGCCCTCGCTGCCGAACAGCACTTCCTGGTGCGCGATGAGACCGGACAGCCGGATCGAGTGCACCCGCACGTCGTCCACCAGCGCGCCGCGGGCCCCGTCGAGCTCCTGGCTGGTGGCGTCCGGGCTGGCCGCCAGGCCGGCCTCGGCCCGGGCGGCGGCGATCAGCTGCGCGGTGCGCGCGGCGGTGCCGGACGGGGCGTCGGCCTTGCGCGGGTGGTGCAGCTCGATGACCTCGACCGACTCGTAGTACTTGGCCGCCAGCTGGGAGAACTTCATCGTCAGCACCGCGCCGATGGCGAAGTTCGGGGCGATCAGCACGCCGAGGCCGGGCGAGACGTCCAGCCAGCGGCGCAGCGTGGCCAGCCGCTCCTCGGTGAAGCCGGTGGTGCCGACCACGCAGTGGATGCCGGCGTGCACCGCGAACTCGAGGTTGCCCATCACCACGTCGGGGTGGGTGAAGTCGACGACGACCTCGGCCCCGGCGTCGGTCAGCGCCTCCAGCTTGTCGCCCTGGTCGAGGGCGGCGACCAGCTCCGTGTCGGCCGCCCCTTCGACGGCCGCGCACACCTGGGCGCCCATCTTGCCCTTGGCCCCGAGCACCCCGACCCTGACACTCACTTGATCACCTCATGCACCTCGGCCGGCAGGTCGTCACGGTGATCGTAGGGTCCGACCACGGACCCCGAGACCGGCCGCCGCAGCAACTCCTTGGCCAGCGCCGCGACCTGCTCCTCGGTGACCTCGTCGATCTTGGCCAGGGTCTGCTCCACGGTCAGGTGGTCGCCGTAGTTCAGCTCCCCCTTGCCGATGCGCGACATCCGCGAGCTGGTGTCCTCCAGGCCCAGCACCAGGCCGCCGCGCAGCTGGCCCTTGCCGCGGGCCACCTCGGCCGCGGTCAGGCCGTGGCGGGCCACATCGTCCAGCACGCCGCGGACCACGCCGGCGACCTCGCCCAGCTTGTCCGGGGTGCAGCCGGCGTACACGCACAGGTTGCCGGTGTCGGCGTACGCGGCCGTGGACGAATACACCTGGTAGGCCAGGCCCCGGCGCTCCCGGACCTCCTGGAACAGCCGCGAGCTCATGCCGCCGCCCAGCGCCGCGTTGAGCACGCCCAGCACGAACCGGCGGTCATCGTGCCGGTCCAGGCCGCGCATGCCCAGCATGAGGTGGGCCTGCTCGGTGTCGTCGGGGCACAGCACCAGCTCGCGGCGCACCGGGATGCGGGCCCGGCCGGCGCGGGGCACGGCCGGGGCGGCGTCGCCCTTGAGCCGGTCGCCCAGCAGCTTGCGGGTCAGCCGCAGCACCTGCGTGTGCTCGACGTTGCCGGCCACGGCCAGCACCATGCGGGGCAGCGTGTAGCGCTTCCTGTAGAAGCCGAACAGCGCGTCCCGGCTCATCGCCCCGATGGACTGCTCGGTGCCCAGCACCGGCCGGCCCAGCGGGTGATCGCCCATCAGGGCCTCGCAGAACGCCTCGTGCAGCAGGTCCTCGGGGTCGTCGTCGCGCATGGCGATCTCCTCGAGCACGACGCTGCGCTCGGTCTCCATGTCGCGCTCGGCGCAGACCGCGTGGAACACCACGTCGCTGACCAGGTCCAGGGCCAGCGGCAGGTCCTCGTCCAGCACGTGCGCGTAGAAGCAGGTGTGCTCCTTGGAGGTGAACGCGTTCAGCTCGCCGCCGACCGCGTCGATCTCCTCGGAGATCCCGGCCGATGTGCGCCGGTCGGTGCCCTTGAACAGCAGGTGCTCCAGGTAGTGCGCGGCGCCGGCGACCGGCGGCAGCTCGTCCCGGGAGCCCACGTTGACCCAGATGCCCACCGACGCCGAGCGCACGCCGGGGATCTGCTCGGTGACCACACGCAGGCCACCCGGCAGCACGCTGCGCCGGACCGCGCCGCCGCCGGCGGTGCGCTCCAGGGTCAGCGTGCTGCCCGGACGTTGCAGATAGCCAGGACGGCCGCGGGAAACCCCCGCGGCCGTCCTCGTCGTGCGTGCGCTCACTGGGCGGCCGGCTCCGAGGCCCCGGAATCGGACACAGCGGCGGCGGCGGGGGCGTCGGTCGAAGCGGGGGCCGCCTCGTCCTCCTCCTTGACCAGCACCAGGCTGATCTTGCCGCGGTTGTCGATGTCGGCGATCTCCACGCGGAGCTTGTCGCCGACCTTGACCACGTCCTCGACCTTGGCGATGCGCTTGCCGTTGCCCAGCTTGGAGATGTGCACCAGGCCGTCGCGGCCGGGCAGCAGCGAGACGAACGCGCCGAAGGCGGCGGTCTTGACGACCGTGCCCAGGAAGCGCTCGCCCACCTTGGGCAGCTGCGGGTTGGCGATCGCGTTGATCAGGCCGATGGCCGCCTCGGCCGACGGGCCGTCGGCCGCGCCGACGTAGATCGTGCCGTCGTCCTCGATGGAGATGTCGGCGCCGGTCTGCTCGGTGATCGAGTTGATCATCTTGCCCTTGGGGCCGATGACCTCGCCGATCTTGTCGACCGGGATGTTGATCGCGGTGACCCGCGGCGCGAACGGGGACATCTCGTCCGGCCGGTCGATGGCCTCCTCGATGACCTCGAGAATGGTCAGGCGCGCGTCGCGGGCCTGACCCAGCGCCTGGGCCAGCACCTCGGACGGGATGCCGTCCAGCTTGGTGTCCAGCTGGAGCGCGGTCACGAAGTCCTTGGTGCCGGCGACCTTGAAGTCCATGTCGCCGAACGCGTCCTCGGCGCCCAGGATGTCGGTCAGCGCGACGTAGCGGGTCTCGCCGTCGACCTCGTCGGACACCAGGCCCATGGCGATGCCGGCGACCGGGGCCTTCAGCGGCACGCCGGCGTTGAGCAGCGACATGGTGGAGGCGCAGACCGAGCCCATCGAGGTGGAGCCGTTGGAGCCCAGCGCCTCGGAGACCTGGCGGATCGCGTACGGGAACTCGTCCCGCTTGGGCAGCACCGGCACCAGCGCCCGCTCGGCCAGCGCGCCGTGGCCGATCTCGCGCCGCTTGGGCGAGCCGACCCGGCCGGTCTCACCGGTGGAGAAGGGCGGGAAGTTGTAGTGGTGCAGGTAGCGCTTGTGCGTCTCCGGGGACAGCGAGTCGATCTGCTGCTCCATGCGCAGCATGTTCAGCGTGGTGACGCCCAGGATCTGGGTCTCGCCCCGCTCGAACAGCGCCGAGCCGTGGGCCCGCGGGATGAGCGCGACCTCGGCCGAGAGCTGGCGGATGTCGGTCAGGCCGCGGCCGTCGATGCGGATCTTGTCGCGCAGCACGCGCTGGCGGACCAGCTTCTTGGTCAGCGACCGGAAGGCGGCGCCGATCTCCTTCTCGCGGCCCTCGAACTGCTCGGAGAGCTTCTCCAGCGCCGCGGCCTTGACCTCGTCCAGCCGGGACTCGCGCTCCTGCTTGCCGGCGATGGTCAGCGCCTGGGCCAGCTCGCCGGACACCGCGGCCTCGACGGCCTCGAAGGCGTCGGCCTGGTAGGGCAGGTACTGCGGGAACTCGGCGGTCGGCTTGGCGGCCTTCTCGGCCAGCTCCTGCTGGGCCACGCACAGCGCCCGAATGAACGGCTTGGCCGCCTCGAGGCCGGAGGCGACGACCTGCTCGTTGGGGGCCTGCGCGCCCGCGCCGACCAGGTCGATCACGTGCTCGGTGGCCTCGGCCTCGACCATCATGATGGCGACGTCGTCACCGACGATGCGGCCGGCCACGACCATGTCGAAGGTGGCCCGCTCCAGCAGCTCGTAGGTCGGGAAGGCGACCCACTGGCCGTCGATCAGGGCGACGCGCACGCCGCCGATCGGGCCGGAGAACGGCAGGCCGGCCAGCTGGGTGGAGGCGGACGCGGCGTTGATCGCGACCACGTCGTACAGGTCGGCCGGGTTCAGGCTCTGCACGGTGATGACGACCTGGATCTCGTTGCGCAGGCCGTCCACGAAGGACGGGCGCAGCGGGCGGTCGATCAGCCGGCAGGTGAGGATGGCGTCGGTGGAGGGACGGCCCTCGCGGCGGAAGAAGGCGCCGGGGATGCGGCCGACGGCGTACATCCGCTCCTCGACGTCCACCGTCAGCGGGAAGAAGTCGAACTGGTCCTTCGGGTGCTTCGACGCCGTGGTGGCGCTGAGCAGCATCGTCTCGTCGTCCAGGTAGGCGACGGCGCTGCCGGCGGCCTGGCGGGCGAAGCGGCCCGTCTCGAAGCGCACCGTGCGCTTGCCGAACGCGCCGTTGTCGATGACGGCGGTGGTCTCGTGGACCTCGAAATCGGTCATGTAGTTGGTTCTCCTCGTCACAGGGAGACGCCCGCGGTCCCTGGCGACGAGGCCGGTCTTCGATCGAAGTCCACGGGATGCTCCCGGGGACCACTACCGAGGACCGGCGTACCCGTGTTCGCCGTGCGCCCGCTGGCGCGTGTCCCGTTGTTCTCTTGTGGTGGTTACGTGCGGAGAGGGGGAGCGGCCGGTGACCGCTCCCCCTCGCTGCTCATCGACGCAGGCCGAGCCGCTGGATCAGCGACCGGTAACGCTCGATGTCGGTCTTGGTCAGGTAGTTCAGCAGACGGCGGCGGCGGCCGACCATCAGCAGCAGGCCACGACGCGAGTGGTGGTCGTGCTTGTGGAAACGCAGGTGCTCGGTGAGGTCGCTGATGCGCTTGCTCAGCAGCGCGATCTGGGCCTCGGGAGATCCGGTGTCCCCATCCTTCAAGCCGTACTCGGCGAGAATGGTCTTCTTCTGCTCGGTGGACAGTGCCACTGGTGTTCACTCTCTTCTGTCGCGGTCGTCCCGTGAGGCCCCCTGGTGAAAGGGGGTTGTCGGTACCGGCCGCCACGGACCGCAGCCGGACCCAAACACCGAGGTTAGCAGGTGTTCGTGACACGCTGCGCGGTGCCCTTCGGCGTCGCGGCTCGGCCGCCGGGCAGCCGGGCGCCTCGCGCCCTGTGCGCGGGCATCACCGCACCGGGTATCCGCCGATGCCATTCTCACCCGGAAGAGGGATCTCGTCGAGTGATTTAGACCTGGGGGAAGGCGGCGCGGCGGAGCAGCTCGGCCAGCCAGGGGTGGTTGTCGCGGACGGTCTCGGCGGCGCGGGTCAGCTCCTCGGGCCGGGCGACCCGGCGCAGGGCCTGCACGGCGGCGACGTCGGCGCGGCTGTCGTGCACGGGCAGGGCGTCGCGGTCCACGGTCGGGCGGGACTCGCGCACGTCGTCGAGGGCCTGCTGGATGGCCGGGCGGTCGCCGGAGGCCACGCCGGGGGTGAGGATCTTGCGTTCGAGCATGATCAGCCGGGCCAGCACCGCCGGGTTGCCGATCTTGGCGCGGCGGCCGCTCATCACCTGGCTGAGCATGGGCGCGCTGATGCCCAGCACGTCGGCCAGGTAGGCCTGGGAGATGTCGAACGCCACCACGAGCCGGCGCACCCGGTCGCCGAGCGGCTCGCCGTACCACTCACGTTGCAGCGCCAGGTTGCGCTGGACGATCTTGTGGTCCTCCAAGGGTCCCCCTTGCCCGACGACATGTCCGGTTTGCATTCGCACGCGGGCCGATCGTAGCTGATGGCGCGGGGTGGGAAGGGCCGTTCAGGCCAGCAGGCGGCGGGCCTGTTCCACGTCCTGCCGCATCTGCACGACAAGATCGTCGCTGGAGTCGAACTTCAGCTGCCCGCGCAGCCGGGCCACGAAGTCCAGGGCCACCCGCTGGCCGTAGAAGTCCTCGTTGACGTCCATCACGAACGCCTCCACCCGGCGCTCCCGCCCGGAGAAGGTCGGGTTGGTGCCCACCGACACGGCCGCCTGGCGGACCTTGCCGCCCTGGACGAAACGGCAGGCGTAGACCCCGTCGGCCGGCACCGCGGCGAACTTGGTCACCGACAGGTTGGCGGTCGGGAAGCCCAGGTCGCGGCCCCGGCCGTCGCCGCGCACGACGATGCCCTCCAGCCGGTGCGGACGGCCCAGCGCGTGCTCGGCCGCGACCACGTCGCCGGCGTCGATGCAGGCCCGGATGTAGGTCGAGGAGTAGATCAGGTGGTCCTCGGTGACCAGGCTCTCCCCCTCGGTGGTGAAGCCGAAGCGGCTGCCCAGGGTGCGCAGCAGGTCGACGTCGCCCTCCGCGCCCTTGCCGAAGGTGAAGTTCTCCCCCACCACGACCGCGGCCGCGTGCAACTGCTCCACCAGCAGCTCGTGCACGAACACGTCGGCCGGCATGCGGGAGAGCTCCGGGGTGAACGGCAGCACGCAGAACACGTCCACGCCGAGTTCCTCGACCAGGTCGGCCCGGCGCTCGAGCGTGGTCAGCTGGGCCGGGTGGCTGCCCGGGCGGACCACCTCGGACGGGTGCGGGTCGAACGTCATCAGCACACTCGGCAGGTCCCGCTTGGCCGCCAGCTCCACCGCCCGGTTGATCAGTTCCCGGTGCCCGCGGTGCACGCCGTCGAACACGCCGATGGTCAGTACACAGCGACCCCAGCCGCTCGGAAGATGGTCAAGTCCACGCCAGCGCTGCACGGGCGTGAGCCTACCCATGGCCCCGGCCCGGCCGCCGGACCCCCGAGTGATGGGAAGGGGGGGGTGTGGGGCGCGGGGGGGGGGGGCCCCCCCCCCCCCCCCCCCCCCACCCCCCCGCGCCGGCCCCCGCGGGGGCGGGGCCACCCCGCCCCGG